>NZ_JAXOJX010000032.1:0-88416 GCF_034427735.1 Azohydromonas lata | reverse complement strand
AATCCCACCATGTCGAAGCCGCGCAGCGGCACGTGGCTGATGGGCAGCGGCGCCAGCGCCGGGGGCATGGCTTGCAGGGCGGCGTGCTGCTGTGCCTGCAGCGCGGCGGCCACCGCGTCGCTCGCCGCCGCTTCGGTGAACACGCCGTTGACGACGAGCCACTGGTTGCCCAGGCCCAGCGCCAGCAGCTCCTCGCGGGTGCGCGCGGCTTCGCGCAGCGCGGGCGCGTCCGGCCGCGTCACCAGCACCACGCGCGTGCGCGCGGCGTCGCCCAGCGCCTGCATGGCCTCGCGAAAGCGCGCCTCCTGCATCTTCAGCCCCGAGTGCGGCCCCAGGCAGGAGGCGCCGCGGTCGTTGCCTTCCAGGAAGCCGGTCCAGGCCTTGGGCAGGCTCAGCAGCCGCAGCGTGTGGCCAGTGGGCGCGGTGTCGAACACGACGTGGTCGAAGCCATGCGCATCGCCCGCGAGCAGGCCGACGAACTCGTCGAAGGCCGCGATCTCGGTGGTGCAGGCGCCGGAGAGCTGCTCGCGCACCTGGCCGCGCTCGGCCTCGGTGCTGCCGGGGGCCATCTGCGCCAGCACGCGTTGCCGGTAGGCCTCGGCCGCGGCTTCCGGGGCGATGTTCATGGCCTGCAGCCCCGGCGCCCCGGCCACGTCCCGCGGCTGGCGGCCCAGCGGCGTGGCGAGCATCTCGTCCAGGTTGGAGGCCGGGTCGGTGCTCACCAGCAGCACGCGCCGGCCCGCGTCCGCCAGGCGCAGCGCACAGGCGCAGGCCAGCGAGGTTTTGCCTACGCCGCCCTTGCCGGTGAAGAAGAGGTGGCGGGGGGCGCCGGTGAGGAGGTCGTCCAGGGGGCGTTGCGTGGGCATGAGAGTCCTCCGGGGGCGTGCGGGGGTTGCGGCTTGCTCATCCCCAATGCTGGGAGTGGCGCCATAGGTCGCATGTGCCGCCTTTGCGAATGCCGCAGCCAAGATCGAATACCTAACAGGCAAATTGTTCAGCGCGCCCAACACCCTCGACGTTGATGGAGATCACGCTCCATCCTTTGACTGCCAGTAACTGATGTTTTCTCGAAGGTCTTGTGCACTGATGTCATGGCCGGTAAGTCGCACACCAGACCAGTTGACACCAATCGACAAGCCTTCACTTTCAAATAGCTGAAGTTCTTTGTTTAAGAATTGATTCAGTGGAATTACGGAAATCCGAAACTTTTGATATTTTGAATGATCTTTCTGAATGCTTTCCAGTCTCGTCTTGCTTGACCAAAATGAAGCGACTTCTTTGTCGTTAATTCGATAAACAAGATATTCGTCGTTTTCTGTGAAGGTAAAAAGTCTTCCTTTGGCTACAACTTGCTCATAGAACTTTGTTGCTTGGGCTGCGGCGATTGACATTGGATGCTTCCGTGAGGCCTAACGAATAAATTCAGTGGAGAGCGGAAGCGGCTCGAAACGATGTTTTCGTCTCAGTCCCCGCAATGCCCCTCTAAAAAAGTTTCACACGGCTCAGTTCTTACCCCATTTTTATTGAAGACGCTTTTAATGCAACTCTTCATTTTATAGTATTTCCCATCAAACGCTAAAGTGATGCGGCTCTCCTCTACGGCGTTATGCCCAACAATGAGGAGATCACGGTAACCGTTAGTCTTCGATGGCCGGCGGGCGCGTAGCCGCGTGCCCATGCCGCGTCTTGCCAAACGGTAGTCTCGTCGCCCCAGTGAATAAGGCCAAGCTCGGCTTTGGCTTGGCGCACTATGGCGGGGTACTGTACTTGCAGCCATTGCTGCACTGCGACGGGATCCTGTGCCAATGCACGTTTCGCAGGACGCTGCGGCGTAAAACCCCAGCGTCGTAAATATTCACCGACTGTGCGAATTGGCATGTCAATGCCCCACATTACCTTAACGGCCAATTGAACCGTATTACGATTCCACAATGCGTAAGGCAAATTTAATTGCATTGGACTACCTTGCACAATTTTGTCGCGCAGCAGCGTTTCTTGAGCTATATCTAGCGTTCGGCTATCACCGAACGTGCGCCCCGTTTGCTGGAAGAAACGTCGCCCAGCACGCCAGCTTCCCCGATGCCATACCGCTTGTGCCAATTCAGGACCGCTGAGCGATTTATACCAACAATGGCTGCAATCTCATCCCAAGTCCAGCCCTCTCTTCGCAGACGGTCAGCCTGCCTTCGCAACACTTGCAGCGTTTCTTCGGAAAATTTTCGGGCGTCGAGCTTGTCCATCAAGACAATATAGTCCGTCTTGTTTTATATTGCCAATTTAATAATAAAATTGTTTGGTCAGTTTTAAGGTTTGTTCCTGCAAGAGTTTTTGGGTCAGTTCGTGCTTTCCAAATTTCCTGCCAGTGCATGAGAGCAGTATTCTTTTGCTGTTTGATGGCCAACTAACTTTAGAGTTAGTATAATGCCAGGTTCAAAGATTCCAGTGCTAGCTGGAATGTCTCTTGCAGCACTTGGGAATGACCACGCGATTGCCTCTGCATTTGTCTTTCTTTGGACATCAGTAACTACTTCCTGGAAGTAAATTTCTGAGCCTCTATCATCTGGTTTTACGATGAATATACAAGCGGCAATTTTAGCTCGACAAGGCCAATCTACTGCAATAGCGTCTTTGATTGCATTATTGTGACCACTAAGATTAACTTTTTTACCGTGGACCACAGATATTTTGAGTTCAATGAATTCCTCAGTATTGAAGATGAGGGAGTCTAGCGGCTGTGAGAATTTGATCCATAAATCACTTCGACTATTTTTGTTTCCCGTTTTTGAAACGGCTGATTCAACTAAGGATGCGTGGCCGCATTGAATAGCGGCGGTGGATATTAGGCCGGCATTTGAAATTTCAAGGTGCCACCAAGGTCGATCTGGAGTGGCTACGACGCACCATTGTTCGATCAAGTTGCACCATTGCTGGAGAATTTCCTTCCAGTGAGAAAGTTCTCCATTAGCCAAAGAGCCTGAAAACGTCTGTTTCATAAAAAATTATAATTTAAATTATGTATTTGAGCGACAAACTGGAGATGAAAAAAATTTGGGTATTGTTTTTGCCAAACAAATGAAAGGAACATCCCCATCCTGAGTCGGGTGCCTGCGGAATGCACGGTAGAGATAGTTAGCAAATGGCGCCACGATGGAGTTGCGAAACATCGATGTGTCATCTATTGGAGTTGGGCCAGAAAACTAGCCAACCTTGCGGTAACAATAAGGTCCCTTCTTGATATGGGCGTCTAAGTAGGAGCCGTGCGAACTTGCGGCCATAAGGCCCGCGTGGACTGATGCAGGGACACCGTAATACTCGTAAATGCTGCTGCTGACGAAGGCGATTCGGAGTGTTTGAGTTGCTGCCTCGTAGCCAATCGCTCTGAGGTTGGAGGATGAAACTGGGATCATATTCATGGATGCTCCTTTCGTATTGAGTTTCTTTATGACCAACGTGTGCGTTAAAGGGTCGGAAAAGGCGTAGCTTTTTCTGGTCCGCTGGAAAGTGGGTTTGGACTGGCCAGAAAGACATTTGGCCCCTGGAATTGAGCCGGGCGAAGCTGTCACCCAGCCCTGCACCGATTTCCATAGGGCCACTTGCGAAAAATGCCGAGCGAGCTGTCACCAGTGAGCGATATGTCGTGCGGGCCACCTCCGCGAATGCCGTGCTGCGGTTCGAAGCCAAAACGGACTAATAACTCATGGCGCCAGCAATACCCAACGCTTAAATTCAGCGACTGCCGGAAGTAACATTGTGGAGTGATGAGTTGGTTTTGTTACGGCATATCTTCCCCGCCCTGGAACAAGGCGCCGTTGCAGCGGCGAATTCGCAGGTGGGTAACCCTGCACCCTTTAAAGAAGCCATATTTTTGCAGCGCCATAATCCCATAGTGAGAGCACGAAGGGCTATAGATGCATTTGCGATTGTGGTACCGGCGAAGATGCCGTTGGTAAAATTTAATGGCAGCAATTCCGATAAATCTCACTCGTCCCTCTCGAATGTGCAAACCAGCCACTCACCTTTTCCACCGCCACAGCCTCGATTGATCACTTGCCGATATTCGCTTGAATGCAAACGCCAGCCTCCGACTGCATGTGTATTGAGGAATTCTTCGAATTGTTTACAGCGCGCGTCGTCCCATCCATTGTCTTGCGCACCGCATCCGACGATTTTTGGTAAAAAGGCCTTAACCATGTATTTAACTGGCATTGCATTCTCCGCTTTCGAGCTTTGTTAAAAGAGTTGTGATGTTAATTGACCCGCTCGGTAACAAAATTCCGTTGTGGCCTAAACAACTCAAAGCCACCATCATCTGTTCTATGGCCCGCCTCGCCAAGGCGGTTAAGTCGTTCTTCGCCCCTGGTTTGACTAAGTGCAACAGGTCGCTTAAAAAACTGCGGATGGACAAATGCGCGCGAAATAAATCACGAAATTCCTTCCCCAACTCGCCTCCACGCAAAACAAGCCCCAGCCGCCATCCTGTTTCTTTACGGCAAATTCCCAAAAATTGATTTTTCCACGCCTGAACGAGGCCATCCCCGTCTGCCGTCCCATGAAATGGAATAGCGCCCTCGGGGTGCCTGCCTCGCCGCTTGATCACAACCCCCAAGAAAACAACATTTCTCCCCGGCAACACTGAACGCCAACTTGAGACAGCTCAGTCCTCGTCCCCTCCAGGCGGCTTTTGCTCAAACCACTCCACCAAAAAATCCACCAACGCCCGCGTCTTCGCCGAAAGGTGGCTACGCGTAGGAAACACCGCATAGATATCCGCCGAAGGCAGGCTCCACTCCGGCAGCACGACTTGAAGCGCACCAGCCCGCACATGCGCCGCCGCGTCCCACAGCGAGCGCATCAAAATCCCGTGCCCCGCCAGCGCCCAACCCAGCGCCGTTTCGCCGTCATTGGTGCTCAGCGGCCCGCGCACTTTCACCGTTTCCTGTCGGCTGCCCTGGCTCAGATGCCAGGTGCCGAAGGTCTCGTCCCCCTCGCGAATGAAGATGCAGGCGTGCTGCGCCAGGTCGCGCGGCGTGGCCGGCTCGCCCGCGCGCGCCAGGTAAGCCGGCGCCGCCAGCAGCGCCCGCCGGTTCAGCGCCAGCCGCCGCGCCGTCAGCCGCGCGTCGGGCAACTCGCCAAAGCGCACCTGCAAGTCAAAACCCTGCTCGACCAGGTTGATGGGTTTATCGGCCAGGTGCAGTTGCACTTCCACCTCCGGGTAGCGCAGCGCGAAGGCCGACAGCGCAGGCGCCAGGTGCCGCCTGCCAAACCCCAACGTGCCGCTCACGCGCAGCAGTCCCTTGGGCTGCGCGCGGCTGCCCGCCACCGTGCGCTCCAGCGTTTCCAGCTCCTCCAGCACCCGGGCGCCTTCCACCAAATACGTTTCGCCCTCCGGCGTGAGGCCGATGCGGCGGGTGGTGCGGTGCAGCAGCCGCACGCCCAGGCGCTGCTCCAGCGCCGCCAGCCGCTTGCTCACGCTCGAAGGCGTCACGCCCAGCTCCTGCGCAGCGGCCGCCAGGCTGCCTTGCTTGACGACCAGGCTGAAGAAGGTCAGATCAGTGAAGGCATCCATTGGTGAATTTAAAGAACGAAAGAAGTTCAAAAGAAGAAATTATGCGACTTGGGTTCATGGATAGCATCTCCCCATCGCTTCCACAAGACACAGGAGACAAGCCATGCAACGCCGAAGCGCTCTCGCCGCCCTGGCCGCACTGTCTGCGCTGGCCGCAGCCCCGGCCCAAGCGCAGGGCTACCCGGAGCGGGCCATCAAGCTCGTCGTCCCTTATGCGCCCGGCGGCAGCGCCGACATCGCCGCGCGGCTGATCTCCGACGAATGGGCCAAGGCGCTGGGCGGTACGGTGTTCATAGAGAACAAGGCCGGTGCCGGCGGCAACCTGGGCGTGGACGCGGTATCTAAATCCAAGGCCGACGGCTACACCATCGGCCTGCAGACCGTGTCGCTGGCCATCAACCCGGCCCTGTTCCCCAAGATGCCCTACGACACGCTCAAGGACCTGGCGCCCATAGGCCTGGTGGCCAGCTCCCAGCACGTGCTGGTGGTCAACAACAACCTGCCCGCCAAGGACGTGAAGGCGCTGCTGGCGCTGCTCAAGGCGCAGCCGGGCAAGCTCACCTACGGCTCGGCCGGCCCGGGCAGCACCTTCCACATGGCCGCCGAGCTGTTCAAGGGCGTCTCCGGCACGGCCATCACCCACATTCCCTACCGCGGCGGCGGCCCGGCCCTGGCCGACACCATCGGCGGCCAGGTGGACATGAGCTTTCCCGTGCTCTCCGCCGCCCAGCAGCAGGTCCAGACCGGCAAGCTGCGAGCGCTGGGCGTGACCGGCGCCAAGCGCTCGCCCCTCATGCCCAACGTGCCGACCATCGCCGAAGCCGGCCTGCCCAACTACGCCTTCGAAACCTGGTTCATGGTCTTCGCGCCCGCCGGCACGCCGCAGCCCGTCATTGAGAAGCTCAACGCCTCGCTGGGCAAGGCGCTGGCTTCGCCCGCCCTCAAGGAGCGCATGACGCGCGAGGGCTACGACCCCACGCCGTCCACGCCGGCCGAGGCCCGCGCCCGGCTGGAGAAGGAAATGCCGCAGTGGGCCAAGCTGGTCAAGGAACGCGGCATCACCGCGGAGTAAACAGCGCCATGAGCAACGCCCCACTGTTCCCCAGCTTCCAGGCCCGCGACGTCGAAACCGACGTCGGCATGACCATCCACGCCCTCACCGGCGGCGAGGGCCCACCGCTGCTGCTGCTGCACGGCCACCCGCAGACGCACGCCATCTGGCACCGGGTGGCGCCCACGCTGGCGCAGCGCTTCACCCTGGTGCTGGCCGACCTGCGCGGCTATGGCGACTCTTGTAAACCCGCGGGCGACGCGGACCACGGCAACTACGCCAAGCGTGTGATGGCGCGCGACATGCTGCGGCTGATGTTGGCCCTGGGCCACGACCGCTTTGCCGTGCTGGCCCACGACCGCGGCGCGCGAGTGGCCCACCGCCTGGCGGCCGACCACCCCGAAGCCGTGTCGCGCCTGGCGCTGCTGGACATCGCGCCCACGCTGGCCATGTACGAGCAGACGAGTGAAACCTTTGCACGCGCCTACTGGCACTGGTTCTTCCTGATCCAGCCCGCGCCGCTGCCGGAGCGGCTCATCGAAGCCGACCCCGCCGCCTACCTGCGCGACGTGATGGGCCGCCGCAGCGCGGGCCTGGCCCCCTTCGACCCCCGCGCCCTGGCCGAGTACGCCCGCTGCCTGGCCTTGCCCGGCGCCGCCCACGGCCTGTGCGAGGACTACCGCGCCGCCGCCGGTATCGACCTGGCCCACGACCGTGCCGACCGCGACGCCGGCCGCCGCCTGCCCATGCCGCTGCTGGCGCTGTGGGGCGAGCAGGGCGTGGTGCACCGCTGCTTCAAGCCGCTGGACGAGTGGCGCCGCGTCGCCGCCGACGTGCGCGGCCAGCCGCTGCCCTGCGGCCACTACATCCCCGAAGAGGCCCCCGAGGCGCTGCTCGCGCACGTCCTGCCTTTCCTGTCCGAACCTTCCGAAGACCGCTGAGCCCCCGGCGGGCTTGTAAACCATGACTTCCAAAACGCTCTACGCCAAGCTGGTCGAGTCGCACACCGTCGCCGTCCTGGACGAGCAGAACGTGCTGCTGTTCTGCGACCTGCACCTGATGAACGAATACACCAGCCCGCAGGCCTTCGCCGGGCTGCACGCCGCCGGCCACGACGTGCCCGTGCCGGGCCAGAACGTGGCGGTGGTGAGCCACATCATCCCCACGCACCCGGTAGCCGAGCGCGTCATTGCCGACCCGGCCTCCGCGCTGCAGGCCAGCAACCTCAAGCGCAACTGCGAGCGCCACGGCATCCCGCTGTTCGACACCAACGACCGCCTGCAGGGCATAGAGCACGTCGTGTCGCCGGAGCACGGGATGATCCGTCCCGGCATGGTCGTGATCTGCGGCGACAGCCACACCACCACCTATGGCGCGCTGGGCGCGCTGGGCTTCGGCATAGGCACCTCGGAGGTGGAGCACGTGCTGGCCACGCAGACGCTGGTCTACCGGCTGGCGTTGTCCATGCGCATACGCGTGGACGGCGAGCTGCCCGCGGGCGCCACGGCCAAGGACCTGATCCTGATGATCATCGGCCGCATCGGCGCCCAGGGCGCGCGCGGCTACGTGGTGGAGTTCTGCGGCAGTGCCATTGACGCGCTGTCCGTCGAGGCCCGCTTCACGCTGTGCAACATGGCCGTGGAGGCCGGCGCGCGCGGCGCGCTGATCGCGCCGGACGACAAGGCCATGGATTACGTGCTGCAGCGCGCGGCCGACATCACCGGCGCCGTGCGCGAGGCGGCCCTGGCGCACTGCCGCACGCTGCACAGCGACGCCGACGCGCGCTTCGACGCCGAGCACCGCTTCCATGCCGGCGAGGTCGCGCCGCACGTCACCTGGGGCACCAGCCCCGACCAGGTCATCCCCGTGGATGGCCGCGTGCCCAACCCCGAGCGGCTCCCGGCAGGTGCCGAGCGCGGCAGCGCCGAGCAGGCGCTGCGCTACGTGGCGCTGTCACCGGACGCGCCGCTGGAGGGCACGCCCGTGCAGCACGTCTTCATCGGCTCCTGCACCAACGGCCGCATCGAGGATTTGAGGGCAGTGGCCGACGTGGTGCGCGGCCGCCGCGTGGCGCCGGGCGTGCGCGCCATGGTCGTCCCGGGCTCGGGCGCAGTCATGGCGCAGGCCGAAGGCGAGGGCATCGCGGCGCTGCTCACCGCCGCCGGCTTCGAATGGCGCAAGCCCGGCTGCTCCATGTGCCTGGCCATGAACGACGACGTGCTGGCGCCCGGCGTGCGCTGCGCTTCCACCACCAACCGCAACTTCGAAGGGCGCCAGGGCCGCGGCGCCATCACCCACCTGATGAGCCCCGCCATGGCGGCGGCCGCCGCCGTCACCGGCGCCATCACCGACGTTCGCAAGCTGGAGCGCCTCCATGGCTGACCAACACCTCATCGAAGGCCGCGCCGCGGCCCTGCGCATCGAAAACCTGGACACCGACCAGATCATGCCCAAGCAGTTCCTGCGCGGTATCGACAAGGCGGGCCTCGCGGCCGGCCTGCTGTACGACCTGCGCTGCGACGCCCAGGGGCGCGAGCGGCCGGCCTTCGTCCTGAACCGGCCGGACTACGCGGGCGTCTCCATCCTGGTAGGCGGCGCCAACTTCGGCTGCGGCTCCAGCCGCGAGCACGCCGTGTGGGGCCTGCAGCAGTTCGGCATACGCGCCGTGATCGCGCCCAGCTTCGGCGAGATCTTCTATTCCAACGCCATGAACAACGGCCTGCTGCTGGCCATGCTGCCGGCGCAGGACGTCGCCGCCCTCATGGCCGATGCGGACGACCCGTCGCGCAACGCCGTGCGCATCGACCTGGAAACCATGACCGTGCGCAGCGCCGGCGTGCACGCCGGCTTCAGCCTCTCCGCGCGCCACCGCCGCATGCTCATGGAGGGGCTGGACGTGATCGGCCTCACGCTCACGCAGCGTGCCCAGATCGAGCAGTTCGCCCGCCGCCATTGGGACGCGCATCCGTGGCTGCAGGACGTGGCGCTGAAGACGCGCCAGGCGCTGCCGGCCGGCTGAGCCGCGGCCGTGGCGCCCGCGGGCCCCGCGCCGGCCGTGTGGCCGCCGCTTGCGCGCTGCGTCAGGCCCTCTGTGCGGCCGGTTCGCGGGCCAGTTTCAAGCCAGCTCGACCGGCGAGACCAGGATGCGCCTGTACCGCTCCATCATGGCCGGGTCGCTTAAACCTAACCAGCGCGCCACCTCCGTGGCCGGCTTGCCCTTGCGCAACTGGCGCAGCGCGAAGGTGTGGCGCAGCTTGTAGCTGCCGCCTTCCACGTCCTCTATGCCCGCGGCCAGCAGCACGGTGCGCGCGGCCGTGTACTGCGCGACCTTGCCCCAGGCCTTGCCGCTGGTCTTGGTGGAGGGAAAGCACATGGGCCCCGGGATGCGCTGCTGGCTGCGCACCTGCAGCCACGCCGCCAGCAGCCGCGCCGCCCAAGGCGCCATGGGCGTCTCGCGCGCGGGGGAGTTGCCGTTGCCGGGCAGCCGCAGCTTCCAGGGCAGCCCGGCCACGGGGCCGCCCTCGCAGATGACGCCCTCCAGCGTGAGCGCGCGCACGTCGCCCGGCGTCAGGCCCGCGCCCAACATCAGCGCCACGGAGGCGCGGTTGCGCAAGTCCTGCCAATAGCTGGCGCCACCGCCGAGCGGGCGGCTGTCGCAGAGGTAGACCACGAGCCGCTTGGCCTCGGTGGCGCTGAGCACGTCCGGCAGCGGGTCGCGCCCGTGCGAGCCGGCAAAGCGCACCTCGGCGCGCGAGGCGATCAGCTCGGTGGCGGCGCGGTTCACGGGCGCGCCGCGCGTGAGGCGCCGGTGCTCCATGACGCGCTCCACCAGCCGCAGCAGCCGCAGCGCGTAGCGGGCGCTGAGCTCGTCGAAGCCGCCGCGCGAGGCGATGTAGGCGTCCAGGTCCGCGGCCGTGATCTCGTCCAGCGCGATGCCGCGGCCCACGCACCACTGCGCCAGGGCCGTCCACATCGCCTCGTACACCGAGGCCGAGGAGTCGCGCCGCACCTGTCCGGCCTGCTGGCTGGCGCGCAGCCAGCCGTGCAGCGCGCGCTGGAACTCCAGCGCGCCGGCGCTCTGCGGCGCGTCCTCGAACAGGTCCAGGTTCATCGTGGGCCGTGCAAGGGATTGGTTCATGGCCGCGATGGTGCCTCAGCGCGCAAGCCTGCCCGTTCCATGGGTGCGTTCCGGGCGCGTTCCGGCACGTTCAACCAGCCTTTCCAAGCGGCGCCGGTCCTGCGGCCTGGATGGGAGCGCTGCTTTCCGGTGGCAGACTCCGGCCGAAAGACGACCCGAAACGAGCCCCGGCATGGCACTGAGCTACCTGACCTTTGATTTCAGCGAGGCCGACGACGGCGGCGGCAGCTTCGACGCCATGGCTTCCGTGGCGCCGCGCGCGCTGCCGGCGCTGGAGGAGGAGATCGCGCAGGTGCTGGACTGGGCTCACGCCACCTTTCCCGACGGCCCCGGCCCGCTGGACGAGGGTTTTGTTTGGGACTTGGACTTGCAGGCCACCAGCGAAAGCAGCACGCAGCAGCGCGTGCGCTACTTTCCCGGCGCGCGCCGCTTCGAGCGCGAGAGCGTGGGCAGCGAGACCCTGCGCCACACGCTGACGCTGACGCTGGCGGGCCACGCTGATTTCTGCGAGGCCTTCCGCGACGCTTTCATGGAGGACGACGCCTGAGCGTCCCGGCGGCCTGGCCCTGGGCCCAGGGCCCGCAGCCGCCAGTCGTTGCGTCAGTCCGCCAGGCCGTCCGGCGAGCCCAGCTTGCGCAGCGCCTGGCGTATGTCCTCCACGCCCTGCGGGCGCACGACGCGGGCGATTTCCTGCCCGTCTTGCAGCATCACCAGTGTGGGCCACAGCTTCACCTTGAACGACCGGCCCAGCGGCCGGCCCTTGCCGTCTTCCACGCGCAGGTGGCGCACGGCGGGCACGGCGTCCAGCGCCTGCGCGATGTCGGCCTGCGCCGCCATGCAGAAGCCGCACCAGGGCGCGCCGAACTCCAGCACGGTGGTGCCGGCAAGCGCATCGACCTCGGCGCGGGTGGGTTCGACGGCGGCGTAGTGGGGTGTGAAGCTCATGTCGGAAAGGGTGCAAGCGATGTTCCCGGGGCTGCCAGTGTCGCCCGGCCGGCCGGCGCGAAGGACGCCCGCTGCCGCCCCATGCCGCCACGGCCGCCCTGGCTGCGGCGGCCACGCACAATGGGCCGCTTCGCCGGGCCCGCGGGGCTGGCGAGCGCTTGCAGGAGCTGCACATGCACGCATTCACCAGGCGCCAAGGGCTGGCGCTGGCCGCCGCGGCGTTCGCCGCCCGCCCAAGTGCTGCGGCCGCGCCGGCCGCGCTGCGCTCGTGGGCCTTGGGCGCCACGCAGCGGCGCAACGGCATTCGCGACAGCCGCGGCCGGCTTGGGGTGAAGGAGCAGTTCGAGTCCTGGCGCTTCCCGCGCGCAGACGCCAACGTGCGCCAGATCCACGGCCGCCGCGGCGAGGTGCGGCTGCCTGAAAGCGGCACGGAGCACCTCTCCCGCCTGCCCACGTCATGAGCGGCCCCGGCACCCCAGCGCGGCGCGCCGGCCGCCGCCCGCGATGAAGACGCTGCTCGTCGTCTACACCTCCTTCACCGGCGGCACGCGGCAGATGGCGCAGGCCGCCGTTGCCGGCGCGCGCGGTGAGGCAGGCGTGCAGGTGCGCCTGCTGCAGCCGCCGCAGGCCGGCCCCCAGGACCTGCTGGCCGCCGACGGCTTCATCTTCGCCACGCCGGAGATGCTGGGCACCATGGCGGGGCAATTGAAGGATTTGTTCGACCGCTGCTACTACCCCCTGCTGGAGCGGCTGCAGGGCCGGCCCTGCGCGGTGCTGGTGTGCGCGGGCAGCGACGGGCAGGGCGCGGCGCGGCAACTGGAGCGCATCGCCACCGGCTGGCGCCTGAAGGCGGTGGCGCCGCCTCTCATCGTCTGCACGCGGGCGCAGACGCCGCAGGCCATCGCGGCGCCCAAGCGGCTGGACGTCGCGGACCTGGAGCGCTGCCGCGAGCTGGGCGCGGCGTTGGCGGCGGGCTTGGCGCTGGGGGTGTTCTAGGCCAGCCGCCAACGCGGCCGGGATGTACGCGAAGGCGGCTTCAGGCCAGGCGCTTGACAGGCCGCGGCGGGCGCGATGCGGTTCCCTGAACGCGGTGTTAGACGGTCTAACGCCTGCGTCAGCCCGCCAGCGATTGCAGCGCCGCCATCACCTGCGCCGTGTCGGCCTGGGGCGCATTGGCCTTGAGGGCGTCCAGCGCCAGCAGCGTGAGCTCGTAGAGGTCGCCCGCGCCCACGGGCACGGCAAAGCCGCGCCGCGCCTGGCCCACGCGCACCAGCACGCCGCCGGACTGGCGGCGCAGCTCGAACCACTTGTCGTTGAGCGCGCCGTGCCCCTGCGCCTGCAACTGCGGCAGCAGGTTGAGCATCACGGCGGCAAAGGCGGGCAGCTCGCGCGCCGTGAGCTGCACCGCGATCTTGTGCTCCCAGTCGTAGCGGCGCTCGGCCAGCGCGCCGGCCACCTCCAGCCGCAGCGTGTGGCGGCGCACGGGGTCGTCGGTACGCCAGTGGTCCAACTCCACGCGCAGTGCTGCCTTGGCGCCATAGACATGGTGGCCGCGCGGCAGCACGCGGGCGCCGGGCTGGGCCGCCGGCGTGCCGGAGGCCGGCGCGCCATTCGTGGCGGCAGGGGCGGGCGGCGGGGGCGGCTCCTGGGCGGGCCAGGGCACGTCGTCGTGCGGCTCCGGCGGCGGCCAGTCGTCGTCAGGCCAGCCGGCATCCAGGCTGGGCGCGGCGGCCTCGTCGTCCACCGCCGCTTTCCTGGGCGGCGCGGGCGGCTGCAGGTGCGGCCACAACTGCGCCACGGCCGCTTCGTCCGGCAAGGCGCGCAGCGCGGCGAAGAAGGCCTGGCTGCCCAGGAGCTGCAGCGCCGCCAGCACCTGGCCCACGTCGTCCGACAGGCCCGCGGCCCGCAGCGCGGCGCGGTGCTCGGGGCGGCTGCAGCGCACGAAGTCGGCCAGGTCGCTCATCTGCGCCACGCTGTCCGTGCCGGACTGCAGCGCCAGGCAGGCGCGGCCCAGCGCCTGCGACTGCTCCGGCCGCAACTGCGCCACGGCCTCGCGCAGCGTCTCCATCGGCAGCAGCGGCAGGCCGCGCGCGCGCAGCACGGTGTGCAGCCAGCCGGGGTTCAGCGGCGGGGCGTTCATGCTTGCGGGCGCGGCTGCGTGCCAGGGGCGCGGCCGTCACGCGTCGGCGGCCGGTTCCACCGGCGCGTGGGGCACGCCGGCGGCATCCTGGGCGCGGTGGGTGGCGAACAGGGCGTCGCGGGTGCGGTCGTCCAGCATGGGGGCCAGGCGGTCCAGCGCGTCCAGGCGCTGCAGCCCGGCGCGGCGCAGCACCTCGGCGTGCGGCACGCCCTCGCTGAGCCAGGCGACGATGGCGCTGTTGCGCAGCGCGGCCGGGCCCGTGTCGCCGGGCAGGCGGCGCAGCACGCCGTCCTGCAGCGCGACGTTCAGGAAAGCCTGCACGGCGCGGAAGGCGGGCTGGCGGCTCAGCGGCGCGCGCATCTGCGGCAGCGCGGGGATGAGCGGTGTCTCCGGCTTGGGCAGCCGCGGCAGCCAGGCCGCCAGCGCGTCGGCCGTGAGCTCGCTCAACTGCAGCGTGCGCCACTGGCTGCGCCGCGGGCCGCCGATTTCCAGCGACCACACGCCCGCCTCGTCGCGCCCAAGGTGCTCCACGCGCGCGCCGGCCGTTTCGGACAACGTGAAACCTTCGCCCAGCAGCAGCGCGATCAGCAGCCGGTCCCGCTGGGCCTGCACTTCCAGCGGATGCCAGTGCTCCAGCCGCAGCAGCAGTTGCGCGCGCTCCGCGGGCGTGAACGCCACCGAGCGCGGCTGCTCGCGCCGCGGCACCTCGTTGCCCAGGTCCTCGAACGGGTTGCCCGGCGGCAGCGCCCCGCACATCACGCCGCCCGCGTGCACCTGGCCCAGCACGCGGCGGTAGCGCGCCTGGGTGGTGGGGTTCAGGCGCTCGCCGGCCAGGAAGGCCACGGCCTCTATGGGCGTGGCCGCCTCCAGCGGCACCTCGCGCCCGGTCAGGAAGCGCCGCCACGCCAGCCAGTAGGTCGTGTAGAGCTGGCGCGAGCGCGGCGAGAGCTTGGGCAGGCTCATGCCCACGGGGTCGTCTCGCCAGCGCTCGGCGTCGCTGGGCCGCAAGGGATCGGAAGGGAACAGGGTTTCTGCGTTCACGCCCTGCAACATACAACAGCGCGTGGGCGCTTTTGCTCACGCCGGCTCATTAATTTCGGCCTCGGCGGCTGCACTACCAGGACCGGCCCGGGCCCATACCCAGGAATAACGTGCATTTTCGGCGCAATCGCTGCAGCCATTTACATGGCAGCGTTAAAGCGTGCGCAACATTCGCGCACGCTCACCTCCAGCCCTCGATGGGCTTTTCCATTTTCTCTTCCCACGTTTTATGGACATGCCCGCTGCAGCGCCCGCAGGTGACTTGGCACGCGCCTTGAACGTTTTTGCGCGGCGCACCGCGCCGGTTGCCCGCGCCCAAGGTCGCCGTTCATACGCCCAGCGCTCGTCGGCTTGCCTTAACGGACGTGTTTTGCGTCAATATGTTACTGCCGCGGCTTGGCTGTCCGTTGACTTGGGGGCGGCGCCAAGCTGCATGTGCATTTCATGAACTTTTGTCCCTCGCCTACCAATACGCTGCGCGCCGCCGCGCCGGCCGTCACCATCCTGATCGTCGAGGACGATGCGGTGATCGCGCTGGACCTGCAGTTGCAACTGGAGGACATGGGTTACCGCGTGGTTGGGCCGGCCGACAGCGCCGCCGATGCGCTGGCCCTGGCGGCGCGGGAGCTGCCGGACCTGGTGCTCATGGACATCAACATCCGCGGCCCGCTCAACGGCGTGCAGGCCGCGGAGGCGCTCAAGCAGGCCGGCGGCGCCATGCCGGTGATCTTCCTGAGCTCGCACACCGACCTGGGCACGCTGGCGCAGGCCGTGGGCACGGCGCCGCACGGCTATCTGACCAAACCATTCCAGCCCGGGGAGCTGCGCGCGTGCATAGAAGTGGCGCTGGCACGCTCGCAGATGGAGCAGCAGCTGCTGGACAGCGAGCAGCGCTGGCGCCATGTGTTCGACGACGCGCCGCAAGGCATGGCGCTGGTGTCGCTGCTGGGCGAGGTGCTGCAGGCCAATCAGACGCTGGCGCGGCTGCTGGGCCTGGCGCTGCCGGCGCTGCAGGGCCGCGCGCACGGTGCGCTCACGCATCCGGACGATGCCGCGGTCGAGTCTTCCCACCTGCGCGCGCTGTGCGACGGCAGCAGCCACAGCGTGCAGTTCGAGAAGCGCTACCTGCGCGCCGACGGCGCCGTGGTGTGGACGCAGGTGAGCGTGTCGCTGTTGGAGCCGCACGACGCCTCGCCGCGCCTGCTCTACCAGGTGCAGGACATCAGCGACCAGAAACTGGCCCAGCGGCAGCGCGCCGAGCTGGAGGCCGAGCGCCGCGCCCTGGAGCTGCGCGAGGCGCAACAGCACGCGCAGGCGCAACTGCTTTCGCGCGTGAGCCACGAGATGCGCACGCCGCTCAACGCGGTGCTGGGCTTCACGCAGTTGCTGCGCCTCACGCCCTTCGAGGCCAAGCAGTCCAAGTCGGAGCAGTACCTGCAGCACATCGAGGAGGCCGGCCGCCACCTGCTGGCCATGGTGGATGACCTGCTGGTGCTGCAACGCGCCCATGAGGGCCAGTTGCGCGTGGAGATGGAAACCGTGCCGCTGGCGCAATGCGTGCAACTGGCGCTGTCGCTGCTCATGCCGCAGGCGCGCGCGCAGCAGGTCAGCCTGCTGGAGGACGTGCCGGCCGGGCTGCAGGTGCGCGCCGACCCGACGCGGCTGCGGCAAATCCTCTCCAACCTCGTCTCCAACGCCATCAAGTACAACCGCCCGGGCGGCAAGCTGCGCGTGACGGCCGAGCGCGTGCAAGGCCGCGTGCGGGTGCAGCTGGCCGACGACGGCATCGGCATGACGCAGCAGCAGTTGCAGCAGGTGTTTCAACCTTTTGCCCGTGCCGGGCGCGAGCGCACGTCCATTCCGGGCACCGGGTTGGGCCTGGTGATCTCGCGCCGGCTGGCCGAGGCCATGGACGGCACGCTGACCATGGCTTCCCAGGAGGGCGACGGCACGGTGGCGACGCTGGAGCTGGTGCCGGGCTGAACGCGCACGCCGCTTCCACGCTCGCCATGACACGGCCTTGAGCCTGGCGGGCGCGCCGCCTGCTCCACGCTGCGTCGAGCCCTTGCGGGCGTGTCGTCACGGGAGACGAGGACATGGAAGTAAGAACAATGCGGGCGCGCCGCTCGGCGCGATGGGTGGCTGTCGCCCTGTTGAGCGCGGCCGGTGCCGTGCAGGCGCAGGCGGACGTGCAGCGCACGGTCAGCAGCGACGGCAGCGTGCTGGCAGCGCCCTCGGCACTCTCGGCCGACACGGGTGCGTCCTTCGCTGGAGCGTTGCGCGAGGGCGCGGCGCCGGACGCCAAGGCCGAGTTCCCGGCCTTCACGCTCTCCGGCGCGGCCTTGGCGGACTTCCGCAGCCGCTACCAGCCCAAGCTGCCGCCTTACGGGCGCGCGGGCGGCGACCGCGCCCAACCCGAGGCGGTGGTCGGCCCCGACCGGCGCTTTCGGCTGTATCCCCGGGAATCCGGCTTTCCCTATCGGGCCATCGGCTTCCTGACCTTCACGCAAGGGGGATTCGAGTTCTCCTGCACCGCTTTCCTGATCAGCAAGGACACCGTGGCCACGGCCGGCCACTGCGTGCACGAAGGCGCCGGCGGCAGCTGGAGCCGCGACGTCAAGTTCTATCCCGCCTTCAACAACGGGCTGGCGCCCTTCGGCTCCTGCGGCGCGCGGCGGCTGTACGCCGTGGCCAAGTGGACGGAGGAGGGGCGTGAAGACTTCGATTACGGCGCCATCAAGCTCAACTGCTCCATTGGCGAGACCACGGGCTGGTTCGGCTACTACGCCACGGCCGACTCGCAGACCGGCCTGGCGGTGCTGGTGGTTGGCTATCCCGGTGACAAGCCCAAGGGGACGATGTGGGGCGGCGCCGGCAACATCCTCTCCACCGAGCAGCGCAAGATGCATTACGGCATAGACACCGCCGGCGGCCAGAGCGGCGCACCGGTGATAGAAGCCGACCGCGGCGCCAGCAAGGCCAACTGCTTCGGTACCTGCGTGGTGGCCATACACGCCTACGCAGATTTCGGCCCCACCAACAGCGGCACGCGCATCAACCAGTCCGTGGCCGCCAACTTGACGGCGTGGAAGAACGCTCCGTGAGGCCGCGGGCGCGCCGCGCCGCGTGGCTGTCGGCGATGGCATTGGCTGCGGCGGGCTGCGTCGGCTGCGCGCGGCCGGCGCAGCCGCAAGTACCAGCAGGCGTGGGCGGCGGCCCCGGCGCTGCGGTCGCCGCGGCTCAGGGCGTATCGGGGCGGGTGGTGGACGGCGCGGGGCGGCCCGTGACGGGGGCGCTGATCGAGGCCCGCTCGCTGGAGCGTCCGCCCCGGCCGCTGGCCGAGATCGGCGTGCTCAGCGGCGCCGACGGGCGTTTCAAATGGCCGCTGCCGGCCGGGACGCGCGCCGCGCTGCGCGCGCGGCTGGGAGATGCGGTGTCCTGTGAGCGGGACGCGACGGCAGGCGCCGCCGAGGTGGTGCTCACGCTGCCGGCGCCTGCCGCGGGCTGCGCGCCCTTGCCATGAAGGCCGGCGCGGCCGGCGGGGCGCAACGCGGCGCGTGAGCGGCCTGCGTCTTCAGCGGGACTTGCAGCCGGCGGCGCAGACGAGCTGGTTCTTGCCCAGCAGCTTCTTGGACACGAGTTCCGCGCGCGGGCGGTGCACGCCGCATTTGAAACAGGACATGGTGGCCAGATGCATGCCGCCGCTGCCGCCGGGGCTGAACGGCGAGCCGGCGGCCTTGCGCTTGTAGCGCAGGCCGTCGTCCTGAATGACGGTGGTGGTTTCGTCTTGGGGCTTCATCGCGAGCGTCCTCCTTGGAAATCGGCAGCCGAGCCGCGGCGCTCCAGATGACGGAACGTGATGCGCGCCTTGCTGAGGTCGTAGGGGGAGAGTTCCAGCGAAACACTGTCGCCGGCAAGGATGCGGATGTGGTGTTTGCGCATGCGCCCCGCGGTGTAGGCCACCAGTTCGTGGCCGTTTTCCAGTTCCACGCGGAAACGCGAGTCGGGCAGGACTTCGCGCACCACGCCGTTCATGGAGATGAGTTCTTCCTTGGCCATGGGGTCACGCAGTCATCAGCTTGAAGTGGATGCGGGCACACACGCTGCGGCGCGCTCGCGAGCTGGGCTGCACCAGGGCAGCCGGACGGCAAAACGGCTGGGGGGTGAAGGTGTCTATGGACGTCTTTCAATAGCCGGCCCAAGCAGGCTGCCCAACGCGGCAGCCGGCGCCGCTTTCGCACGCGGCACCTGGCCGGAAAACTCAAAAAGATTCCGGCCGAATGCCGAAACCGCGGAGCGCAACGCCGTTGCCTACCATTGACAGGCAACCGCAGCAGCGCAAAGACCGAGAAGTGGTGAATCGAGCAAGCCTGCGTCGGTCAGTACAGGCTTTCAGGCAGGGGCCGCGTCACGCGGGCCATCGCGAAAATGTATCAGTTACAGCGTTCGCCCAACGCCGCTGCCAAAAGCGACCTTGCCACTGGAACGCTTTTCTGATGTTTCCATGCAAATTTCGCAGTCATAGGGCACGCGTTCAGAACCCGGTTTGAGCCTGAATTCGTAGAAGACGGGAGTACACGCGTTGGAATGCAAAGGCCTTGATTGCGTGAATTATGTAAATTTATTATACAAGGCGCATTTATTGCCCACTTCTTACTGCCCAAGCCCGCGTGTCGGTTCATCCCAGCCGTTGCGGTTCTTCTCCCTATTCGTTCACCCATGACAGACCTTGATAACGCGAGCAGGGCGCGACGCATTGCCATGCACCAGATTCGGCAGTTGATGGAGTTTTGGAACATCACGCCGGAAGAGTTGGGCTCGTTGTCGCCAGCGCCTGCCCGCCGCACCAGCGCCCCCTTGCCGGGGTATGTGAAATACCGCCATCCGGTGACCGGTGAAACCTGGGACGGCGACGGCGAGCACCCCGAGTGGCTGCGCAAGGCGCTGCTCAAGGAGGGCTATCGAGTGGCCGAGCTCAAACCCGAATTCCAGCAGGACCATGCCGCCCAAAAGCAGGAACAGGAGCAGGAGCAGCCTGGAGGTTGAGCCCGGTGCATGAAGCCCGCCGCAGCACGCGCGGGCGGTGGCCTTGACGGCATTGCGACCGCTCCGCGCGGCCGCCGTTGCGCGTGGAGCAGGCCCGGCCAGCGTGTCCGGTGGTTTTGATGTTCGTTAGCGAGGTGTTTGGCGCGCGGCCGGCCTCTACAGTTCTGCCGTAGTCCACGCGCTGACCAACCCCGCCATGAATTCCATCGCCATTTCCAATGAAACCGCTTCGACGGATGCGCGCTGGAGCGCCGTCCTGGCCCGCGATCCGCAGGCTGATTTCATTTATGCCGTTCGAAGCACCGGTATTTATTGCCGTCCGGCCTGTCCCTCGCGACGGGCGCGGCCGGACAACGTGGTGTTTTTCGAAAATGCCGGCTTGGCGCGGGCAGCGGGTTTTCGCGCCTGCCGGCGTTGTGATCCGGACGGCGAGGCGCCCGCGGCGCGGCGTGAGCAGTTGATCGCCGCGCTGTGCCGCCACATCGAGGCCGAGGACACGCCGCCGCCGCTGCAGGCGCTGGCGCAGCAGGCGGGCATGAGCGCCGTGCAGTTGCGCCGTGCCTTCCAGGCCGCCATGGGCCTCACGCCCCGTGCCTACGCCCAAGCCCTGCGCGCGCGGCGCGTGCAGCAGGCGCTGGCGGGCGGCGAGGCCAACGTCACGCAGGCGCTGTACGGGGCGGGCTTCAACTCCAGCGGGCGTTTTTATGCGCAAGCCGACGCGCTGCTGGGCATGGCGCCCGGCCAGTACCGCAAGGGCGGGCAGGAGGCGGACATCCGCTTCGCCGTGGGCCAGTGCAGCTTGGGCGCCATCCTGGTGGCCTGCAGCGGGCGCGGCGTGTGCGCGATCTCGCTGGGTGATGAGGCCGACGCGCTTGTCCAAGAACTGCAAGGCCGCTTTCCGCAGGCGCGGCTGCATGGGGGCGACGCGGATTTCGATTCGCTGGTGGCGCGCGTGGTGGGCCTGGTGGACGATCCGCGTGCGCCTGTGACGCTGCCGCTGGACATCCGCGGCACGGCTTTCCAGCAGCGGGTGTGGCAGGCGCTGCAGCAGGTGCCGCCGGGCCAGACCTTGAGCTACGCCGAACTGGCCGCGCGCGTGGGTTCGGCCGCCGCAGTGCGTGCCGTGGCCGGCGCCTGCGCGGCCAACGTGCTGGCGGTGGCCATTCCCTGCCACCGCATCGTCCGCAGCGACGGCGGGATTTCCGGCTACCGCTGGGGCGTGGAGCGCAAGCGCGCGCTGCTGACGCGCGAAGGGGCGGTGCAGGAGCCGCCACCCGCCGCCGGCGACTGATGCGGCCGCCGCGGCCGTCAGGCGCCGCCGCTTACTGCGGCGACTGCAGCATCTTGTCCATGCGGGCCTGCGCGAAGCGGTCTATGACCTTGCGCTGCCAGCCGGGGGCCTGGCGGATCATGGTGTCGGCCTCCGTACTGCATTGCTGTCGCAGCGCACGGGCCTTGGCGGGTTCCAGCCTGCGGACTTGATCCTCGGCCTGGTCCAGCTTGGCCTTGGCTTTGTCCTCGTCACGTGAGCCGTCCAGCCATGCGTCACCCACGAAGGCGGCGCCTTGACGCAGCACTTGCAGCAATTCGGGCTTGCGTGCCTCGTTGCCGGCCTTGACCTGGCCGGCCAGATCGTTGGACTGCAGCTTCAAGACCGCCACGCATTGGGCGTTGTCGCTGCCGGAGGGTTGGGCAACCGCCACGACACTGAGCAGCAGGACAGCGGAAAAGGTCAGGAATTTGGAGAACATGGTGCGATTGTCGTAAGCAAGCGGGTGCCCGCCCTGCAGCAGGGCCAAGCCGGGCAGTTGTTGCGGGTCTGGGAAAGCCGATCCGGTTCAAACGCGGCATGGCGGGTACGCGGTTGACGGCAACGGGGTTTCACAGCGGGCAAGCCGCCTGCTCTTTTGGTGGAAACCCTGGGCCTGCCGGGCTGATGCGCGGTGGTAACCAGGGTCCGACGCTGTACCGCGCCCGGTGCCCATTTCTCTAGAAGACAGCCCGTGGCCTTCATTCCCAACCAGTGGAGTTTCCGCATGCCCTCCGACGTGATGCAACCCTTCATGGCCCCGTTCACCAAACTGGCGCAATCCAACCTCGAATTGCTGACCAAATTCTCGCTGTCGCCGGAAATGGTTTCCCAGGCCATGACGCAGGCGCAGCGCATGTTCAATCAGCAGCCCTCGGCCACACCCATGGCCGTGCCGCCCAACGCCCTGGCCGATTTAATGATGGGCCTGATGAAAAACTACATGGAATTTCTGATGGAACTGGGCCAAGGCAGCGCCACGCTGATGCAGCAGGCGCCCGCAACCTTGGCCAAAGCCACGCAACAAGCCGCACGCCAGGCCGCTACGGTGCCGCCGACGGCCTGATTCATTGGCCGTTTGTTCAGCAAAACCGGCCGCACGCGGCCGGTTTTTTTGTGCTCAACGTTGCAACCCTTGATCCGAGCAAATGGACCTCAAAGTACAACATACACGTGTCCTTTTAGAACAAGCGATACCCTGGTTTTTTTACATTTTCATGTCAAGTTGCGATTTACTTTTACTTGACCTGAAATCTTCTTTATTTCTCTCAATCGGCCCAAACCCCAGCCATTCAGTCTGGAAAGGCGGTTAGCTCACTGCAAAATAAGCCGCGAGATATATTTGAATAATTGAAATTATTCTGCCGTTTATCGAGAAAATATTAATAAATAAAATGTTGGTGTATTTTTAAAAATAATCAGGGCAGGGCAGGGCAGGGCAGGAATAAGTTGCATTTCAAAAGTCACGTGTATGTTGTAAAGAGGTCCGCGGACCTCTTCCTTACCCTGCTCTTTCAGGCTTCGATCAAAGCCTGGACCAGGCGGCGGATTTCCGACGTCAAGGCAGCGCGGTCCACGCCGGACTCGCGCACGCAGCGCACCATGAGCCCGTCAAAGATGGCCGCCAACGCGGATGCACGCGCGCACAGCGTGGTCGGCTCCAGTTCCACGCCGCGCTGTCGCAGCGCCAAGCGCAGCAGCGCCTTGCAGCGCTCGCGGCTGGCGGCATCCGCCGCCTGGACGATGGCCGCGAGCTTGGGGTTGCGGCCCGCCTCAGCGGCCACTTCCAGGCGCAAGGCGGCGTCGGCCGCCGCGGTGCATTCCTCCACGCCCTGCTGAACGCCGTCGAGCATGGCCTGAGCCACGTCCGGCGCGCGCAGCATGGCTTCAGCTTTGGCCAGCCAGTTGGCCTGGTCGCGCGCCACGATGGCGGCGATCAGGTCTTCCTTGTTCTGGAACAGGTTGTAGATGTGGCCAGGGCTCATGCCCGCGGTGCGGGCGATCTCGGCCATGCTGGCGCCATGGAAGCCGTGGCCGCGGAAGCACTGGGCCGCCGCGTCCAGCACCTGCTGGCGGCGCGCCTCGGCGCGCTCGCTGTCGCTGGGCGGCGCCATGTCAGCGGGCTCCGCCGGCGGCGGTGGACGCCGTGCGGGTGGAAGCCTCCCAGCCGCCGCCCAGCGCCTTGTACAGCGTCACGGCGTTGATCTGCTGCGCCAGCGCCGTGGTGATGCGCCCCTGCTGCGCCGTGTAGAGCGAGCGCTGGGCGTCCAGCACGCTCAGGAAATCGTCCACGCCGCGCTCGAATCGCGCCTGCGACAGGAACTGCGCCCGCTGTGCCGCTTCTTCCAGCGACTGCTGCGCGGCAAGCTGCTCCACCAGGCTTTCGCGCTGCGCCAGCCCCTCGGCCACCTCGCGGAAGGCCGACTGGATGCTGCGCTCATAGGTCGCCACGCGGATGTCGCGGTCGGCCTGCGCCACCTGCAGGTTCGAGCGGTTGCGGCCCTGGTCGAAGATGGGCAGCGCCAGTTGCGGCACGAAGCTCCAGATGCCCGACCCCGCGCCGAAGAGGCCGGACAGCGAGGAACTGGCCGTGCCGATGGACGCGGTGAGCGAGATGCGGGGAAAGAAGGCCGCGCGCGCCGCCCCAATGGTGGCGTTGGCCGCCTGCAGGTCGCGCTCGGCCTGCGCCACGTCCGGCCGCTGCAGCAGCACCTCGGACGACAGGCCCGCGGGCAGCGGTGCGAAGGCCAGCGACAGCGCCTGCTCGTTGGGCAGCAGCTCGGCCGGCACGGGCCGGCCCACCACCAACTGCAGCGACTGCAGGTCGGACTGCACCTGGCCGGCGTAGCGCGCGGCGTCGGCGCGGGCGGTTTCCACCGTGGTGCGGGCGCGCTGCACGTCCAGGTCCGACGACACGCCCAGCTCGAAGCGCCGCTGCGTCAGGCGCAGCGTGTCGGACTGGCTCTTGAACGTGGCCTCGGCCAGCGACTGGCGCTGGCGGTCGGCGGCCAGCGTCAGCCAGCTTGCCGCCACCTGCGACACCAGGCCGATGTGCGTGGCGCGGCGCGCCTCCTGGCTGGAGAGGAACTGCTGCAGCGAGGCGTCGTTGAGGCTGCGCACGCGGCCGAACAGGTCCAGCTCGTAGGCGCTGAAGCCCAGCGTGGCGCTGTACTGGCGCGTGACGCGGGCCTGGCCGCTGGTGCTGAGGTCGCCCGGCACACGCTGCGCGGTCTGGCCGGCGGCCACGCCCACGGAGGGCAGCAGGTCGGCCTGCTGCACGCCGTAGAGGCCGCGGGCACGCTCGATGTTGAGCGCGGCGATGCGCAGGTCGCGGTTGTTCTCCAGCGCCAGCGCGATCACCTTTTGCAGCCGCTCGTCGCCGAAGAAGGACTGCCAGCCGATGTCGGCCACGGGCGTAGCTGCGGCGGCGGTATCGGCCGTGGTGCTGCCCAGTTGCGCCGGCACCGGCGCGGCCGGACGCTCGTAGGTGGGCGCCAGGCTCGCGCAGCCGCTGAGGAAGGCGAGGGCGGCCACGGCCGCCGCGGCCAGTCGGGGGAAGTTTCTATTCATGGCTTGCTCAGGCATGGTCACCCGCCACCGAAGCGGAGGCGGCGCCAGCCGCGGAAGGCGCCGTCTTGCCCTTGAAGCGGCTGCGGACGACGACGAAGAACAGCGGGACGAAGAAGATGCCCAGCAGCGTGGCGGCCAGCATCCCGCCCAACACGCCGGTGCCGATGGCGTTCTGCGAGCCGGACCCGGCGCCGGTGGCCAGCGCCAGCGGCAGCACGCCCAGGCCGAAGGCCAGCGACGTCATCAGGATGGGCCGCAGGCGCAGCCGCACCGCCTCCAGCGTCGCTTCCACGATGCCCTGGCCCTGTTCCATCAGGTCCTTGGCGAACTCCACGATCAGGATGGCGTTCTTGGCCGACAGGCCCACGGTCACCAGCAGGCCGACCTGGAAGTACACGTCGTTGCTCAAGCCGCGGCCGAAGGCGGCCAGCACCGCGCCCAACACGCCCAGGGGCACCACCAGCATCACCGCGAAGGGGATGGACCAGCTTTCGTACAGCGCCGCCAGGCACAGGAACACGACCAGGATGGAGATGGCGTAGAGGGCCGGCGCCTGCGAGCCGGAGATGCGCTCTTGGTAGGACAGGCCGCTGAACGAGATGCCGAAGCCCGGCGGCAGTTGCGCCGACAGCCGCTCCACGGTCTTGAGTGCGTCGCCGGAGCTCGTGCCCGGCGCGGCCTGGCCTTGGATCTGCACCGCGCTCACGCCGTTGAAGCGCTCCAGTCGCGGCGAGCCCAGCTCCCAGTGCGCGTTGGCAAAGGCGCTGAAGGGCACCATCTGGCCGGAGGCGTTGCGCACCTTCCAGTCGTTGAGGTCCTCGGGCTGCATGCGGAAAGGGGCGTCGGCCTGCATGTAGACGCGCTTGACGCGGCCGCGGTCGATGAAGTCGTCCACATAGGAGCCGCCCCAGGCGCTGGCGAGCATGTCGTTGATGCTGGCCACCGACACGCCCAACGCGCCGGCCTTGGCCTGGTCCACGTCGATGCGCAGCTGCGGCGAGTCGTCCAGCCCGTTGGGCCGCACCGCCACCAGCGACGGCTCCTTGGACGCCATGCCCAGGAACTGGTTGCGCGCCTGCATCAGCGCCTCGTGGCCCAGGCCGGCCTGGTCCTGCAGGTAGAACTCGAAGCCCGTGGCGTTGCCCAGCTCGATCACCGCGGGCG
This sequence comes from Azohydromonas lata, assembly GCF_034427735.1. Taxonomy (NCBI): domain Bacteria; kingdom Pseudomonadati; phylum Pseudomonadota; class Betaproteobacteria; order Burkholderiales; family Sphaerotilaceae; genus Azohydromonas; species Azohydromonas lata. The sequence goes on along the minus strand of NZ_JAXOJX010000032.1, from coordinate 62,446 downwards.
GCGCGAAGGCGAAGGCCATGGCGTCGCGCCACTGCATGAAGGTGCCCATGGCGCGGCCGGCGATGGCGCGCACGCTGTTCTCGGCACCCTTGCGCTCGCTCCAGTCCTTCATGCGGACGAAGCCGATGCCCATGTTTTCGCCGCGGCCGGCGAAGCTGAAGCCCGCCACGGTGAAGATGGACTGCACGCGCGAGCTTTCCTTCTCCAGGAAGTGCTTCTCGACGCGTTCGATCACCTGCAGCGTGCGCTGCTGCGTGGCGCCGGCGGGCAACTGGATTTGCGTGAACAGGATGCCCTGGTCCTCGTCCGGCAGGAAGGACTGCGGCAGCCGGACGAAGAGCACGGCCAGGCCCGCGACGATCACGCCGTACACCAGCAGCCAGCGGCCGCGGCGCGAGAGGATGCGCGAGACGTTGCGCTGCGTGCCGTTGGTGCCCCGGTCGAAAGTGCGGTTGAACCAGGTGAAGAAGCGGCCGTGCGCGTGGTGCTCGCCCTTCTTGACGGGCTTGAGGATGGTCGCGCACAGCGCGGGCGTGAGGACCAGCGCCACCAGCACCGACAGCGCCATGGCCGAGACGATGGTGATGGAGAACTGGCGGTAGATCACGCCGGTGGAGCCGCCGAAGAAGGCCATGGGCACCAGCACCGCGCACAGCACCAGGGCGATGCCGATCAGCGCGCCGGTGATCTGCTGCATGGACTTGCGCGTGGCGTCGCGGGGCGACAGGCCCTCCTCGGTCATCACGCGCTCGACGTTTTCCACCACCACGATGGCGTCGTCCACCAGCAGGCCGATGGCCAGCACCAGGCCAAACATGGTCAGCGTGTTGATGGAGAAGCCCGCCACCGACATCACGCCGAAGGTGCCCAGCAGCACCACGGGCACGGCGATCGTCGGGATCAGCGTGGCGCGGAAGTTCTGCAGGAACAGGAACATCACCAGGAACACGAGCACCACGGCCTCGATCAGCGTCTTGACCACCTCCTCGATGGACAGGCGCACGAAAGGCGTCGTGTCGTAGGCCACCACGGCCTTCATGCCGGCGGGGAAGTTCTTTTCCAGGCGCTGCAGCGCGGCGCGGGCGGCGTCGGCCGTGTCCAGCGCGTTGGCGCCAGTGGCCAGGCGCAGCGCCACACCGGCGGCGGGGCTGCCGTTGTAGCGGGACTCCAGCGAGTAGGTCTCGGCGCCGATTTCCACCCGCGCCACGTCGCGCAGGTGCACCTGGCCGCCTTCGGTCGTGGTGCGCAGCAGGATGCCTTCGAACTGCTGCGGCGTTTGCAGGCGCGTCTGCGCCGTCACCGTGGCGTTGAGCTGCTGGCCGGCCTGCGCGGGCGCGGCGCCCAACTGGCCGGCGGACACCTGCGCGTTTTGCGCCTTGATGGCCGCGGCCACGTCGGCGGGCGTGAGCTTGTACTGGTCGAGCTTGCCCGGGTCCAGCCACACGCGCATGGCGTACTGGGCGCCGAACAAAGTGACTTCACCGACGCCGGGGACGCGGCTGAGCGGGTCTATGAGCTGCGAGGAGACGTAGTCCGAGATGTCCGTGCGGTTCATGGAACCGTCCTCGGACACGAAGCCCAGCACCATCAGGAAGTTGACGCGGCTCTTGACCACCTGCACGCCCTGGCGCTGCACCTCCTGCGGCAGCAGCGAGGTGGCGGCGGCGAGCTTGTTCTGCACCTGCACCTGCGCGATGTCGGGGTTGGTGCGGGCGTCGAAGGTCAGCGTGATGGCGACGTTGCCCTGCGCGTCGCTGGTGGACGACATGTAGGTCAGGCCGTCCAGGCCCTTCATGCGCTGCTCGATGATCTGCGTCACCGTGTCCTCCAGCGTCTTGGCGGAGGCGCCGGGGTACACGGCGTTGATGGTGATCTGCGGCGGCGCGATCGGCGGGTACTGCTCGATGGCCAGCGTGCGTATGGCCAGCGCGCCGGCCAGCATGATGATGATGGCGATCACCCACGCGAAGATGGGCCGATCGATGAAGAAGCGGGACATGTGAAGGCGCCTTCAGCGTGTCAGTTGGCGGCGGTCGTCGCGTTGACGCCGGAAGCGGAAGAAGCAGCGGCCGCGGGCGCGGCGCCGGCACCCGAGGTCGGCGCGCCGGAGGCGGCACCGGCCAGCGCGCCGGGGACGCCGGAAGCCGGCGCCGACGCGGCCTCCGCCGGCACGCCGCGCGCGGGCGCGCCCGGGCGCACCTTCTGCAGCCCGTCCACGATGAGCTTGTCGCCCGGCTTGAGGCCGTCGGTCACCAGCCACTGGTCGCCCACGGAACGGTCCACCTTGAGCGGACGCGGCTGCACCTTGCCGTCGTCGCCCAGCACCATGGCCAGGGCGTTGCCCTTGGGGTCGCGCGTGACGGCGCGCTGCGGCACCAGGATGGCCTGCTGCGTCGTGCCCTCGTCCAGCAGCGCGCGCACGTACATGCCCGGCAGCAGCGTGCCCTTGGGGTTGGGGAAGACAGCGCGCAGCGTGACGTTGCCGCTGGTGGGGTCCACGGTGGCCTCGGCGAACTTCAGCGTGCCTTCCACGGGGAAGGTGCTGCCGTCTTCGAGCTGCAGCTTGACGCGGGCGCGGTTGCCGTCCAGGCGCTGCAGCTTGCCGGAAGCAAAGGCCCGCTGCAGTTGCAGCAGCTCGGCGCTGGCGCGCTGGATGTCCACGTAGATGGGGTCGAGCTGCTGCACGGTCACCAGCGGCGCGGTTTGCGTGGCGGTGACGAGGGCGCCCGGCGTGACGGTGGAGCGGCCCGCGATGCCGGAGATGGGCGCGCTCACGCGGGCGTAGTCGACGCGGATCTGCGCCGTCTTCACCGCCGCATTGGCCGTGGCCACGTCGGCCTTGGCCTGCAGCAGCTGGGCCTGCGCATCGTCGCGGGCCTGCTTGCTCACGGCGTCGATGGTGACCAGCTCGTCGTAGCGGCGCGCGCGCAGGTCGGCCGTGGCGAGATTGGCCTGCGCCTTGGCCAGCGTGGCGCGGGCACTTTCCAGGTCGGCCTGCAGCGTGGCGGGGTCGATCTGGTAGAGCGTCTGGCCCGCCTTGACGAAGCTGCCTTCCTCGAACAGCCGCTTCTGGATGATGCCGCCCACCTGCGGCCGCACCTCGGCCACGAGGTAGGGCGTGGTGCGCCCGGCCAGCTCGGTGCGCAGCGTCAGCGGCTGAGCCTGCACCGTCATCACGCCCACTTGGGCCGGCGGCGGCGTGGCCGGCGCGGCGGCGGGCTGTTCCTTGGAACAGCCCGCCAGCATGACGACAGCCGTGCAGGCCAGCGCCAGCAAGGTGGTGGAAAAAGTGAGGCGGTAAGGAGGACGCAGCATGTGCATGGCGTAAGGAGTGGCAACGCGGGCGCGAAGCACACCCGGAATGGTTTTTACTGAATGAACGTTCATTCTACGGGTTTTGCCGGCATGTTGCAGCGCAGCAGTGGTGCTCCCACCACGCCGAGGCGCTGGGAACCCGCGAAAGTGCATGCGCGCAGGGCTGCGGCAGGCGTCGGCAAGGCCGCGCGGGGGCGCGCGAGGCGTTACGCCGCCGGCAGGACAACGGCCCGGGCATGCGGCACCGCCCCGCGGCTGCGCACGGAGAACGGCACCAGGATGGGACGTGCAAAGGACAGGGCTGCGGCGCAAGGCGGGCAGCCGCCGGGTTCAAGGCCCAGCGGCGCGCAGCAAATGAAGTGCCTTGGTGGCGACGGCCGGACGCGGCCAGCCGGCGTCAGGCCGCCGGGGCGTCGAAGACCTGGCGCAGGTAGGCCAGGAAGGTGGCGTCGGTGGCCAGCGTCTTGCCCGGCGAGTCGGAGAGCTTGGCCACGGGCTGGCCGTTGCAGCGCACCAGCTTCATGACGATGTTCAGCGCGGGCAGGCCCAGGTCGTTGGTCAGGTGCGTGCCGATGCCGAAGCCGCACTGCGTGCGGTCGGCGAAGTGGCGGTACAGGGCCAGGGCCTTGTCCACGTCCAGGCCGTCGGAGAAGACCAGCCGCTTGGTGCCGGGGTCTATGCGCAGCTTGTCGTAATGGGCCAGGGCCAGCTCGCCCCACCAGTAGGGATCGCCGGAGTCGTGGCGCAGGCCGTCGAAAAGCTTGGCGAAGTAGAGGTCGAAGTCGGAGAGGAAGGCGCGCATGCCCACCACGTCGGTCAGCGCCGTGCCCAGGTCACCGCGGTACTCCTGCACCCAGTCTTCCAGCGCGGCCTTCTGGTGGTCGCGCAGCCGCACGCCCAGCGCCTGGTACATCTGCAGGTACTCGTGGGCCATGGTGCCTATGGGCACGAGGTCCAGTTCGGCGGCCAGGAAGACGTTGGACGTGCCCTTGAAGTACTGCGGCACGGCGCGCCGGAAAGCGTCCACCACCTCGCGATGCCAGGGGCCGCTGAAGCGGCGGCGTATGCCGAAGTCGAACAGGTCGAAGGGATTGCGGCGCTTGGGCTCCGCGTCGAAGGCCTGCAGCGTTTCAAGCTTGGCGCGCAGGCGGCGCCGGCCTTCGGCCAGCGCCGGTTCGGCGTCGAAGCGGCGGTAGTGCAGCTCGCTGACGATGGCCAGCACGTAGATCTCGAACGCCATCACGTGCACCTGCGGGCCCTCGGCGACGATGTGCAGCTCATCGCCGTCGGCCCAAGCCCGGATGAACTCGCGCTGGAAGCGGAAGATGCGCAGGAAGTCCACGAAGTCCGGGCTGATGTAGCGTAGCGAGCGCAGGTAGGCCAACTCGGCCTTGCTGAAGCTCAGGCTGCACAGCGCGTCCAGTTCCTGCTCGACCTGCGGCAGCAGCGCGCCCAGGTCGGCGCTTTCGCGGTTGCGGCACACGAAGTGGTATTCGGCCTGCGTGCGCGGGTGCCGGTGCAGCATGGCCTGCCACATCGTGAACTTGTAGAGATCGGTCTCCAGGAGGCTGTGGATGACGGGGGACATGGAAACTCCAGCGCAGGGCAGGCGGTGCCGGCGCAGCCAGTGACACGTCTCAGCACGCCGCCTGCCCGGGGAAAGCCATCAAGGGCCCCAAAAAGCCCACCCGCGGCGACAGCGCTTGCACAATCAGGTTGACATAATCCCCATTGCCGATATTCAGCGTGCCGTCCGCGCCCTCAACTGTCTCACCTCGAAGGCCCGCCGGTGAGCTTGATGGGGCGGCGCGGGCGCCACGGCTTCATGCCATGGCCGGGCGCGCCGTTAGCCCAAGGCCCGCGGTGGCCTGTACCGCGACCCGGCCGTGCTCATTGCACCAGCGGCGTATCGGCCCCGTCGAGGCTGACATGCGCCAGCTCGGCCGTGCCCGCCAGCCGTTGCAGGTACTGCCGCAGCGCCAGCACCCAGGCGTGCTGCCGCATGGACTGGGCCACCGCGGCGTGCACCTGCTCGAACGGCGGCGGATCGCCCAGCTCCCGCTTGAGCACCTCCACCACGTGCAAGCCATGCCGGCTGTGCACCAGGCGCGGCAGCACGCCGACCTCGGCGTGGCCAAAGATTTCCTTGCCGAGCTCCGGCACCACGTCCGCCGCGGTGAGCTCGCCCAACGCGCCCCCGTGCGCGCCGCTTGGGCAGTTGGACAGCTCGGCGGCGGCCTTGCCGAACGCGCCGTCCTGCGCCGAGGCGCAGCGCAGCTCCAGCAGCAGCGCCTCGGCGCGCTTGCGCAGCGCGTTGAGGTCCACGCCCGGGGTGACGGCGAACAGCACATGGCGCAGCGCCACACGCTCCGGCCCGCCGAAGCGCCGCGGCTGGGCCGCGTGGTGGCGGCGGCACGCGGCCTCGTCGATGACGGGCAGTTGCAGCGCGCGCTCCAGCAACGCCTCTATGGCCAGCGACGCCGCGGCGCTCATGCTGCCGTCGAGCTGCGGCACGTCCGCCGCGTCCAGCAAGCCGGCGCCCAACGCCGCCTGGCGCAGCAGCTCGCTGTACGCACGCTGGCGCAGCGCCGCCTCCTCCGGCCGCTGTCCCGGCGCATGCAGCGCGATGCCGTTGACGCGGGCCACGGGCCTGTCAGCCTCCACCGGTGGTGGCACGGCCAGCATGGCGGCCACGGCCTCGTCCATCACTTCAGACTCGCGCGCCTGAAGGCGCGCGCCGCCACAACTGCATCCGCAGCCGTCGCCTGAGTTGCCTGCACATCCGCTCATGGTGGGCTCCTTGGTTGCGGCCTGGTTTCAACCCCGTCCGTGCGACGGCTGCACGCTGGCCGGCGCGGCACTGCCGTGCACGCTCACGGCCGGACGGCCCACGGTGTTTTCCAGCGTGCGGCGCGGCGCCAGGTGGCCCGCCGGCAGGTTCAAGCGCCGGCTGCGCACCACCTGGTACGGACGCAGCACGTAGGCCACCGAGGCCAGCCCGCTCCACACGTGCACCAGCCGCGTGAAGGGGAACACCAGGAACAGCGTCATGCCCAGGATCATGTGCAGCTTGAACACCCAGCCCACCGAGGCCAGCTCCGCCCCGTCCACGCGCAGCGTCACCACGCGCTGCGCCCAATCGGAGAGCACCAGCATCACGCTGCCGTCCAGGTGTTGGGCGGAGAACGGAAGGCTCGCCAGGCCCAGCGCCAGTTGAATCCACAACAGCACCAGCAGCACGATGTCGCTGGTCTTGGACGTGGCGCGGATGCGCGCGTCGGACAGCCGGCGGTTGAGCAGGATGTTCACGCCGGTGAAGGCCAGCAGCCCGGCGATGCCGCCGCTGGCCATGGCGATCATCTGCTTGGTGCCCGCACCCATGAGATGCTCATACAGCGCGTGCGGCGTGAGCATGCCCACCGTGTGGCCGAACAGCAGAAACAGCACCCCGGCATGGAACAGGTTGCTGCCCACGCGCAGGCTGCCGCCGCGCAGCAGTTGCGAGGAGTCGCTCTTCCACGTGTACTGGTCGCGGTCGAAGCGGATCAGGCTGCCGACGAGGAAGACGGCCAGGCAGAGGTAGGGATAGAGGCCGAAGAAGAAATGGTCCAGGGCTTTCATGCTTGCGCTCCTTGGGCGGGTGCCGCGTGGGCGGCGTTCTTGCGCACGACGTGTATGGGCTGGGCTTGGCCGGGCGCGGACTGCCCGCGCGTGCTGCAGCCGTCAAAGGCGGGCGGCTCGGCCCAGGCCTCGTCCAGGGGCTCGTCGGCCTGCACCGCCACGGCCTGCGGCTTCTCGCCGGCCAGCTCCAGCACGGCACCCAGCACGCAGGCGTAGGGGCTGCCGCGCTGGAGCAGCGCGCTGAAGACGGCATTGAGGATGTGCGCCATCTCGCCCAGGAACTCCCGCGCCACCGCCGGCGGCTGCGTCGAGGCGAATTCCAGCACCACGCCCAAGTGGTCGGGCAACTCCTCGTCGCCCAAGTACAGGCCGGCGCGCTCGTAGGTCTGCAGCAGGTCGATCATGGCCGGGCCGCGTTCGCGCGAATCGCCGTGCACGTGCTCGAACAGGTGCAGCGAGGTGGCGCAGCCTCGGTCGAAGGTCTCGACGTAGCGCTCCTCCAGCTCGTAGGCGTCGCCGCGCTGCAGGCCCGCCATGAGCGCGCGCAGCTCGTCGCGGCGCGCCGCGGGCAGCGCGCCCTCCTCGTCCAGGGCCTGCGCCAGTTGCGGCAGCGCGGCGCGAAGCTCGGCGCCCGGGTAGCCCAGCAACGCCGCGAGCACGCGGGCGGTGAGCCGGTGGTTCCTAGCCTTGTTGAACATCGCTTGCTCCCCTGGCCTCAGACGCTGGCCTGGATGGGAATGGTGCGGCGCTTCTTGGCGCCGAACAGGCTGGTTTCGCCCGCGCCGTCCGAGCAGCCGTTGCCGAAGCTGAAGCCGCAGCCGCCGCGCACGTCAAAGGCGTTCTCGGCGTACTCGCGGTGCGCCGTCGGGATGACGAAGCGGTCTTCGTAGTTGGCGATGGCCATCACCTGGTACATGGCCTCGACCTCGGCGCGATCCAGGCCGACCTGCGCGAGCACCGACAGGTTCTCGCGCCCCTCCACATGCTTGTCGCGCTGGTAGGCGCGCATGGCCAGCATGCGCTCCAGCGCGCGCACCACGGGCTTCTCGTCGCCGGCCGTCAGCAGGTTGGCCAGGTACTGCACGGGGATGCGCATCTGCTGCACGTCCGGGATCTGGCCATTGGTGCCCAGGTGCCCGGCCTGCGCGGCGGACGTGATGGGCGACAGCGGCGGCACGTACCACACCATGGGCAGCGTGCGGTACTCGGGGTGCAGCGGCAGCGCCACCTTCCACTCCACGGCCATCTTGTAGACCGGGCTCCTGCGCGCGGATTCCAGCCACGCCTCGGGGATGCCGTCGGCGCGGGCCTGCTCGATCACGCGCGGGTCGTCGGGGTCCAGGAAGATGTCGAGCTGCGCCTGGTAGAGGTCCTTGTCGTGCTCGATGCTGGCGGCCTGCTCGATGCGGTCCGCGTCATAGAGCAGCACGCCCAGGTAGCGGATGCGGCCCACGCAGGTCTCGGAGCACACCGTGGGCTGCCCGGCCTCGATGCGCGGGTAGCAGAAGATGCACTTCTCGGCCTTGCCCGTCTCCCAGTTGTAGTAGATCTTCTTGTAGGGGCAGCCGGAGACGCACATGCGCCAGCCGCGGCACTTGTCCTGGTCGATGAGGACGATGCCGTCCTCCTCGCGCTTGTAGATGGAGCCGGACGGGCACGATGCGACGCAGGCCGGGTTGAGGCAGTGCTCGCACAGCCGCGGCAGGTACATCATGAAGGTGTTCTCGAACTGGCCGACGATCTCCCTTTGCGCCGCCTCGAAGGTCGCGAGGTTCGCGTCCTTGCTGCGCTTGGCGAACTCGCCGCCGAGGATCTCCTCCCAGTTCGGCCCCCATTCGATCTTCTGCATGCGCTGGCCCGTGATCAGGCTGCGCGGGCGCGCCGTGGGGGCGGCCTTGCTCTCCGGCGCGGACTGCAGGTGGTCGTAGTCGAAGGTGAAGGGCTCGTAGTAGTCGTCGATCTGCGGCAGGTTGGGGTTGGCGAAGATGCGCATGAGCAGCTTCCACTTGCCCCCCTGGCGCGGCTCGATCGAGCCGTCGGCGTTGCGACTCCAGCCGCCGTTCCACTTGTCCTGGTTCTCCCACTCCTTGGGGTAGCCGATGCCGGGCTTGGTCTCGACGTTGTTGAACCAGGCGTATTCCAGGCCCTTGCGGTTGGTCCAGACGTTCTTGCAGGTGACGGAACAGGTGTGGCAGCCGATGCACTTGTCCAGGTTCAGGACCATGCCGATCTGAGCACGTACTTTCATGTCGGTACTCCGTTTCTTCCCGGGTGCGGGTCAGGCGTGTGCGGCCGCAACGGGCTCGTCATCCAGCCAGTCCACCTTGGCCATCTTGCGCACCACGACGAACTCGTCGCGGTTGGTGCCTATGGTTCCGTAGTAGTTGAAGCCGTAGCTGTACTGGGCGTAGCCGCCGATCATGTGCGTGGGCTTGGTGACGATGCGCGTCACCGAGTTGTGTATGCCGCCCCGCGTGCCCGTGATCTCCGCCCTGGGCGTGTTGATGATCTTCTCCTGCGCGTGGTACATGAGCGTCATGCCCTCGTTGACGCGCTGGCTCACCACCGCACGCGCGGCGATGGCGCCGTTGGCATTGAAGAGCTCGACCCAGTCGTTGTCCACGATGCCGGCCTTCCTCGCGTCCACCTCGCTGAGCCAGATGACCGGGCCGCCGCGGTTGAGCGTGAGCATCATCAGGTTGTCGCTGTACGTGGAGTGGATGCCCCACTTCTGGTGCGGCGTGATGAAGTTGAGCGCGATCTCCTTGTTGCCGTTGGGCATGCGGTCCATCACCGGGCTCACGGCCTTGAGGTCCACGGGCGGACGGTAGGCCACGAAGCCTTCGCCGAAGGCGCGCATCCAGTCGTGGTCCTGGTAGAACTGCTGCCGCCCGGTGAGCGTGCGCCAGGGAATGAGCTCGTGCACGTTGGTGTAGCCGGCGTTGTAGGAGACCTTCTCGCTTTCCAGCCCCGACCACGTGGGCGAGCTGATGATCTTGCGCGGCTGCGACTGGATGTCGCGGAAGCGGATCTTCTCGTCCTCGCGGTGCAGCGCCAAATGCGCGTGCTCCAGGCCCGTCTGCTTGGAAAGCGCGTCCCACGCCTTGACGGCGACATGGCCGTTGGTCTCGGGCGCCAGCATCAGCACGACCTCGGCGGCGTCGATGTCGGACTCGATCTTCGCCATGCCCCTGGAGACGCCGCTGTCCTGCACCACGCCGTTGAGCTCGCGCAGCTGGGCCACTTCGTCCTTGGTGTCCCAGCCTATGCCCTTGCCGCCGTTGCCCGCCTTCTCCATCAAGGGGCCCAGCGCCGTGAAGCGCTTGAAGGTGTTGGGGTAGTCGCGCTCGACCACGGCGATGGACGGCGCCGTCTTGCCGGGGATGAGCTCGCACTCGCCCTTCTTCCAGTCCTTCACGCCGAAGGGCTGCGCCATCTCGGCGGCGGTGTCGTGCATCAGCGGCGTGAGCACGACCTCCTTCTCCACGCCCAGGTGGCCGACGCAGACCTCGCTGAACTTCTTCGCGAAGCCCTTGTAGATCTCCCAGTCCGACTTGGCCTGCCACGCCGGGTCCACCGCCGTCGAGAGCGGGTGGATGAAGGGGTGCATGTCGGAGGTGTTGAGGTCGTTCTTCTCGTACCAGGTGGCCGTGGGCAGCACGATGTCCGAGTACAGGCAGGTGGTGCTCATGCGGAAGTCCAGCGTGACCACCAGGTCCAGCTTGCCTTCAGGCGCCTGGGCGTGCCACTTCACCTCGGTGGGCTTGGCGTCGTCCGCGCCCAGGTCCTTGCCCTGCACGCCGTGCGTGGTGCCCAGCAGGTGCTTGAGGAAGTACTCGTGGCCCTTGCCCGACGAGCCCAGGATGTTGGAGCGCCACACGAACATGTTGCGCGGCCAGTTGTCGGGGTGGTCCGGGTCCTCGCAGCTCATCTTGAGCGAGCCGTCCTTGAGGCCCTGGACCACGAAGTCCTTGGCCTCCAGGCCCTGGGCCGCCGCCGCGGCGGCCAGCGTCAGCGGGTTGGTCTGCAGTTGGGGCGCGGAAGGCAGCCAGCCCATGCGCTCGGCGCGCACGTTGTAGTCGATCAGGCTGCCGCCGAATTTGGCCTTGTCGGCCAGCGGCGAGAGGATCTCGTCCACGCCCAGCCGCTCGTAGCGCCACTGGTCGGTGTGGGCGTAGAAGAAGCTGGTGGAGTTCATCTGGCGCGGCGGGCGCAGCCAGTCCAGGGCGAAGGCCAGGGCCGTCCAGCCCGTTTGGGGCCGCAGCTTTTCCTGGCCGACGTAGTGCGCCCAGCCGCCGCCGCTTTGGCCGATGCAGCCGCACAGCATGAGCATGTTGATCACGCCGCGGTAGTTCATGTCGGCGTGGTACCAGTGGTTCATGGCCGCGCCGATGATGATCATGGACTTGCCATGCGTCTTGTCGGCGGTGTCGGCGAACTGGCGGGCGACGGTGATGGCCTGCTCGCGCGGCACGCCGGTGATCTTTTCCTGCCACGCGGGCGTGTAGGGATGGTCGTCGTCGTAGCTCTGGGCCGCGTTCTCGCCGGGCAGGCCGCGCGCCACGCCGTAGTTGGCCGCCAGCAGGTCGAACACCGTGGCCACCAGCGCGCTGCGCTGCTCGCCCGCCTTGCCCAGGCGGATGCGCTGCACCGGCACGGCGCGGCGGATCACGTCGCCGGCGGACTTGTTGGCCGTGAAGTGCGGCGTGTCCAGGCCGCCGAAGTACGGGAAGGCGACCAGGGCGGTCTCGGCCTCCAGGCCGTCCACGCCCTCGCCTTCCAGCGCGGAGAGCCTGAGCTTCACGGCCTGGCCGTGGCGGGCTTCCTTGGCCTCCAGGTTCCACTGGCCCTGGGCCTTGCTCCAGCGAAAGCCGATGGAGCCGTTGGGCAGCACGACCTTGCCGGCCTCGTCGATGGCCACCGTCTTCCACTCCGGGTTCTCGGCCTGGCCGAGGTGGCCGTTGAAATCGCTGGCACGCAGGTAGTGCGCGGGCACGAGCGCCGTGGAGCCGTCCGCGAGCGCCTGCTCTTCGAGTTGCACCAGCAACGGCAGGTCGGTGTAGCGGCGCGCGTAGCCGTCGAAGTACGCGCTGCGCTTGTCAAAGTAGAACTCCTTGAGGATGACGTGGCCCATGGCCATGGCCAGCGCCGCGTCGGTGCCCTGCTTGGGGTGCATCCACAAGTCGCACAGCTTGGCGACCTCGGAGTAGTCCGGCGTCACCGCCACCGTTTTCGCGCCCTTGTAGCGGACCTCGGTGAAGAAGTGCGCGTCGGGCGTGCGCGTCTGGGGCACGTTGGAGCCCCAGGCGATGATGAAATTGCTGTTGTACCAATCGGCCGATTCCGGCACGTCGGTCTGCTCGCCCCAGGTCTGCGGGCTGGCGGGCGGCAGGTCGCAATACCAGTCGTAGAAGCTCATGCACACGCCGCCGATGAGCGAGAGGTAGCGCGAGCCCGCCGCGTAGCTGACCATGGACATGGCCGGTATGGGCGAGAAGCCGATGATGCGGTCCGGCCCGTGCTTCTTGGCCGTGTAGACGTTGGCCGCGGCGATGATCTCGTTGACCTCGTCCCAGGTGCTGCGCACCATGCCGCCCAAGCCGCGCTGCTGCTGCCACTCGCGCCGCGCATCGCTGTTCTCCACGATGCTCGCCCACGCATCCACCGGGCTCTGGGCCACGGCGCGCGCCGCTCGCCAGTGCTTGAGCAGCCGGCCGCGCACCATGGGGTACTTCACGCGGTTGGCCGAGTACAGGTACCAGCTGTAGCTGGCGCCGCGGGCGCAGCCACGGGGCTCGTGGTTGGGCAGGTCAGGCCGCGTGCGCGGGTAGTCGGTCTGCTGCGTCTCCCACGTGACGATGCCGCCCTTGACGTAGATCTTCCAAGAGCACGAGCCCGTGCAGTTGGTGCCGTGCGTGGAGCGCACGATCTTGTCGTGCTGCCAGCGGGCGCGATAGGCATCCTCCCAGGTGCGGTCTTCGCCGGTGGTGACGCCGTGGCCGTCGGCGAAACCCTCCTTGGGCTGGGAGAAGTGCGTGAGTCGGTCAAGGAAGTGGCTCATGTCTCGTTGCTCGTGTAATGCGTGGGAATGCGACGCGAGTCGTGGAGGGCGCCTTCGCGCCGGCCTCAGCAGGGCATCTCGGCGTGCTTGCGGGCGTAGAACCACCAGGTGATGGCCACGCACAGAACGTAGAAGCCGATGAAGCAGTACAGCGCCGCCTCCGGGCCGCCGGTCAGCGAGATGGAGGTGCCGTAGCTCTTGGGGATGAAGAAGCCGCCGTAGGCCCCGATGGCGCCGGTGAAGCCCAGCGTGGCCGCGCCCTCGGTGTTGCCTTCCTTGGTGGCGCGGGCCACGGCCACGGCGTCATGGCGGTCCACGCCGCGCAGGGCCTGGTTCAGGAAGATCACCGGGATCATGCGGAAGGTGGAGCCGTTGCCAATGCCGGTGGTCATGAACAGCACCAGGAACATGGCGAAGAAGCCGGTGAAGCTGCCGCCCACGCCATTGGTGGGCAGGAAGTGCAGCACGCCCACCACGGCCAGCGCCATGACGGCGAAGTTCCAGACGGTCACGCGGGCGCCGCCCAGCTTGTCGGCCAGCCAGCCGCCCACGGGGCGGATGAGCGCGCCGGTCAGCGGGCCCATCCAGGCGTAGGCCAGCGGGTTCACGCCCGGGAACTGGCTCTTGATCAGCAGCGGAAAGCCCGCGGCGTAGCCGATGAAGGAGCCGAAGCAGCCCAGGTACAGCACGCACATCAGCCAGTTGTGCTTGCGGCGGAAGATGGCGGCCTGCGCGGCGAAGGAGGCCTTGGCGTCGGCGATGTCGTTCATGCCGAACCAGGCGGCCACGGCTGCCAGCGCGATGAACGGCACCCAGATGAAGGCGGCGTTCTGGGCCCACACGGTGGAGGCGGCGCCGTTCTTCATGATCTGCTGGGCCTCGCCGCCGATGGCGCCGAACAGGCCCAGGGCGATGACCAGCGGCGACAGGAACTGCACCACCGACACGCCGAGGTTGCCCAGGCCGGCGTTGACGCCCAGGGCCGCGCCCTTCTTCTCCTTGGGGAAGAAGAAGCTGATGTTGGCCATGGACGAGCTGAAGTTGCCGCCGCCCAGGCCGCACAGCAGCGCCAGCAGCAGCATGGTGGGGTAGCCCGTGGTGTTGTCCTGCACCGCGAAGCCGATGCCCAGCGCGGGAATCAGCAGCGAGGCGGTGGAGATGGCCGTCCAGCGGCGGCCACCGAACACCGGGACCATGAAGGAATAAAAGATGCGCAGCGTGGCCCCGGAGAGCGCGGGCGCCGCCGCCAGCCAGAAGAGCTGGTTGGTGGAGTACTGGAAGCCCAGCGAGGGCAGGCTCACCGCCACCACGCTCCAGACCTGCCAGATGGCGAAGGCCAGGAACAGCGCGGGAACGGACAGCCAGAGGTTGCGGCGGGCAACGGCTTCGCCTTCGCGCGACCAGAACGCCTTGTCTTCAGGCGCCCAGTGCTGGAGCGTGCGGCCCTGCCGTGCACCCAGTGCGACGGCGGAGGGAGAGGTGGAACTCATGAGGGTTCTCCGTGTGTGACGGAAGAAGAAAAGAGGTGGCGTCGCGCGCGGGGGGGTGGGAGAAGGACAGTGAGATGCGCGCGACGCCGGGGAACTTCGAGGCTCAGGCCGCGGCGCTGCCCAGCACGGGGCGGCTGCGGACCTCGGTGAAGTACATCCAGATCAGCGACACCCAGACCACGCCGTAGAGCAGCATGAAGGCGCTGGAGCGCACGCCGGTGAGGTCCATGAGCGCGCCGAACAGGATGGGCAGCAGGAAGCCGCCCATGCCGCCGGCCAGGCCCACGATGCCGCTGATGGCGCCGATGTTGGTCGGGTAGTCGTTGGCGATGTACTTGAAGACGCTGGCCTTGCCGAACGCGAAGGCCACGCCCAGCACCGCCATCAGCCCCGTGAAGGCATAGACGTTCAGGCCGATGTGGAAGGTGGCCGGGCCGTTGACCGTGAGCACCGTGAAGTCGGTCTGCGGGTAAGACAGCGCGAACAGGCAGATCCAGCTCACCCACATCACCCACCAGGTGACGGAGTGGGCGCCGTACTTGTCGGAGAGCCAGCCGCCGATGGCGCGCAGCACGCCGCCGGGCAGCGAGAAGCAGGCCGCCAGCAGCGCCGCGACGCGGATGTCCAGCCCGTACTCGCCCACGTAGTACTGCACCATCCACAGCGACAGGCCCACGTAGCCGCCGAACACGATGCTGTAGTACTGGCAGTACTTGAGCACGCGCGGGTCCTTGAGCGCCTGCAGTTGCTCGCGGAACGAGGCCTTGCTGGTGACCAGGTGCGCCGGGTCGGAGCGGCTGAACAGCCAGAACAGCGCCACGGTGCCCAGCATCACGGCCGCGTACACCTGCGGCACCATGGCCCAGCCGGCGGCCACCACGATGGCCGGCGCGATGAACTTGTTCACCGCCGCGCCGGAGTTGCCCGCGCCATAGACGCCCATGGCGAAGCCCTGGCGGTTCTTGGGAAACCAGCGCGCGACGTAAGGCGTGCCCACCGAGAACGAGCCCCCGGCCAGGCCCACGAAGAGGCCGATGGCGATGAAGTGCCAGTACTGCGTGGCGTAGGCCATCAGGAAGATGGCCGGGACCGTGGACGCCATGAGCAGCGTCATGACGATGCGGCCGCCGAAGCGGTCGGTCCAGATGCCCAGCGGCACGCGCACCAGCGAGCCGGTGAGCACGGGCGTGGCGGTGAGCAGGCCGAACTCGGTGGCGTTGAGGTTGAGTGCCTTCTTGATGGGGATGCCGATGACGCCGAACATCATCCAGACCATGAAGCACACCGTGAAGGCCAGCGTGCTGACCACCAGCACCGACAGCGCCTGGCGGCTGCGGGTGGCCGCGGCGTCACGCTGTGATGCGACCGCGGCGGTGGTGACGGGTACAGCCATGAAGCTCCCCTCTTGTTGACATGGGGAGGAGTTTTTCGTTATTTGCCCGTTGCGCCCATCCATCCGACGGCCAGTCGGCGCCGTCGCGAAGGAGGATGGCGGCTCATCCCCAGGAACGAGCCGCCGCGGGCGCGGCATCGTTCGAAAGGAGTATTGGGCCGTGCCGGCCCGCCGGCCTCAGACGTGCGCCAGCGCCTCCACGATGGGCTGGCGCACCGCGCGGCGCGCCACCCAGGCCGAGGCCAGCATGGACAGCAGCGCCATGGTCAGCACCGTGCTGAGCACGGGCCACGCCTCCAGGTCGATCTGCAGCGGATAGCCCACGCTGTGCCCGGGCGGCGGCGGCATCTGCACGGGGAAGATCCGCAGCAGCGTGGAGATCGCCACCGCCGCCGCCGCGCCAAGCAGCGCCCCGGCGCCGCCCAGGATGAGGCCCTCCAGCGCCAGCGCGGTGAGCAGTTGCCGCGGCAGCGTGCCCAGCGCGCGCAAGGTGCCGATCTCGCGCGTGCGCTCCACCACGGCGCTGGCCATGGCGTTGGCGATGACGACGACCACGATCACGAAGATCACCAGGCCCATCACGCCGAAGATGCGGTGGTAGAGCGCGCGCACGCTGTCGTAGAAGCCGGCCTGCGCCTCCCAGGTGCGCACGGTGAGCGACGGCAGGCGCTCGGCCAGCCGCGCCTGCGCCGCCGCGACGTCCTCCATGCCGCGCAGGAAAACCGAAAGCACGGAGACGCGCTGCGTCTGCAGCAGCCGCTGCGCGGTGGCGAGGTCGGTGTAGAGCAGCCGCCGGTCCAGGTCCGGCACGCCGGTGGAGATCACGGCCCGCAGCTTCACCGCCGCGGACTCCAGCGTGCCGCGCGTGCCCGTGGCCATGAGCGTGAGCGCGGCGCCGGGCTCGGCGCGCAGCGTGCGCGCCAGCTCCGCGCCCAGCAGCACCCAGCCGCCCTCGCCGCCTTCACCACCTGCAGGCATGGCGCCCTGCACCACGCGCAGGAAGTCGCCCTTGGCCTGCGCCTCGGCCGCGGCGTCCATGGCGATGGCGGCCATGCCGACGGACTTCTCGCCGTTGCCCACCAGCCCGCTGAACTCCACGCGCGCGAGCACGTGGCGCACGGCCGGGTCGGCCAGCAGTTGCCTGCGCAGCGCGTCGGCGTCGTCCAGGCCATGCTCCAGGGGCACGGCCTCGTCGAGCTCGAAGTGTCGCGGGGTGCCGACCACCAGATGGCCGCTGTCGCGCACGGCGGCCTGCGCCAGCGCGTCATAGGTGTAGAGCGCAAAGCCGCCAGCCAGCAGCAGCGCCGCCGTGCCCAGCGCGGTGATGAACAGGGCCACCGTCGAGCGGCGGCGGTTGCGCAGCACGTTCTGCGCGGCAAAGGTGAGCCACCTCATGCGGCGCTCCGGGCGTTGACGGGCACGGCCGCCGGCGCGCCCTCGATGCGGCCGTCCAGCAGCCGCACGATGCGGTCGCAGCACCGCGACAGCCGCTCGTCGTGGCTGGCGAAGAGAAAGGTCACGCCGTCCTCGTGGCAGCGCTCGCGCATGAGGTCCAGCACGGCCTCGGCGGTGTGCGAGTCCAGGCTGGCCGTGGGCTCGTCGGCGATCACCAGCGCCGGCCGTTTCACCAGGGCCCGCGCAATGGCCACGCGCTGGCGCTGGCCCCCCGAAAGCTCGTCCGGCCGGTGGCGGGCATGGGCGGCCAGGCCCACGGCGTCCAGCGCCTGGGCGACGCGGCGGTCGCGCTCGGCCTGCGGCACGCCGGCCAGGAACAGCGGGTACTCCACGTTCTGTGCGGCGCTCATGACGGGCACCAGGCTGAAGCCTTGGAAGACGAAGCCCAGCAGGTCGCGCCGCAGCAGCGCGCGGTGCCGTTCGCTCAACCGGTGCACCGGCTCGCCTCTGAGCAAAACATTGCCGGCGTCGGGCAAATCGATGAGCCCGCACATGTTCAGCAGCGTGGTCTTGCCGCTGCCCGACGGGCCGGTCAGCGCCAGCATCTCGCCGGCGCGCAGGTCCAGGTCCACGCCCTGCAGCGCGGGCACGGTATGCCGCCCAAGGCGGTAGCTCTTGCGCAGTCCGCGCAGCGTCATCACCAGCGGTGCGGTCACAGCGTCAGCCTCCTCGTCGCGGTAATCTGCCGCTTGCAGGGCAGGCGCCTTGCCCACCATCCAACCATCATCCCGCATGGCCATGCTTTTGAACGTCGCCATCGTCCTGCTGACCATCGTCGCCATGGAATTCTTCGCATGGTGGGTGCACCGCCACGTGATGCACGGCATAGGCTGGGGCTGGCATGCCTCGCACCATGCGCCACGCCAGGGCCTTTTCGAGAAGAACGATTTGTATGCGCTGGTGTCGGCGGGCATCGCCATCGCGCTGATCTGGGTCGGCATGCAAGGGCACGCCGTGCCGCTGTGGGTGGGCGTGGGCATGACGGCTTACGGCGTCCTGTACTTCATTGCCCACGACGGGCTGGTGCACCAGCGGTGGCCGCTGCGCATCACGCCGCGGCGCGGCTATTTCAAAAGGCTTTACCAGGCGCACCGGTTGCACCACGCGGTGAGCAGCCGCGATGGCGCGGTGTCCTTCGGCTTCCTGTGGGCGCCGCCCCCGCAGCGGCTGCGCGAGGAGCTGCAAAGGCTGCGGGCGCAGCGCGAAGGCGCGGGCAGCCGCGAGCCGGCGTCCTCTCCCTCCTCCACGGCGCCGCGCTGAAGCCGGCGCCGCGGTGCGCCCAAACTCAGGCGCGCTGCGGGCGTTGCCAGAGGGTGGCGGGCCGCGGCGCTGCCGGCAGCGCCCGCATGGCCAGCGCCACGGCCATGCCGCGCGCCACGAACCAGGCTTTCTCGGCGCTGCTGGTGCGGGCGCGCGTGTCCCAGGCCTGCGGGCCGCGCGCATGCACCTTGCGGCCGATTTCGCGGTACACGTCGCGCGCCGTGGCCACCGACCAGGCCGAGCGCACCGGCAGCGCCGCCAGCCCCGCGCGCGCCGAGGCGTAGTAGGGATCGGCCGCGGCCAGCAACCGCGCCGCGACGCCGGCCAGCGCCTGGCGGTGGCGCGGGTCACACACCTCGTCCGCCGCAACGCCGGCCGTGTGCAGCCACTGCAGCGGCACGTAGATGCGGCCGATGGCGGCGTCCTCCACGATGTCGCGGGCGATGTTGGTGAGCTGGAAGGCCAGGCCCAGATCGCAGGCACGGTCCAGCACGGCCGCATCGCGCGCGCCCATCACGCGGGCCATCATCAGGCCCACCACGCCGGCCACGCGGTAGCAGTAGAGCAGCGTGTCCGCCAGCGTCTCGTAGCGCGAGCCTTCCACGTCCATGCGAAAGCCGGCCAGGTGCTCCAGCGGCAGCGCGGGAGGAATGCCGTGCTGCCGCACCACCTCGGCCAGCCCGTCGAAGGCCAGGATGCCGCTGCGCCGGCCGGCGCAGGCGCGGCGGGTGAGCGTTTCAAGCTCCTGCAGGCGCTGCAGGCTGTGGTCGCGTCTGCCCTCGCGCTGGCCGTGGCCGAGCTGCTGGCCGTCGATCACGTCGTCGCAGTGGCGGCACCAGGCGTAGAGCATCACGGTGCTGCGGCGCGTGCCGGGGTCGAACAGCCTGGCCGCGGCGGCAAAGCTGCTGGAGCCGGCCTGGATGACCTGCCGGCCATGGCTGCCGGCGTCCACGGCCGGTGGCGTCAGCGGCGATGGCGGCTTGCGCATGGCCGTGAGGCGCAGCAGCGCGCGGCGGGCGCGGTCGGCGGTGGCGGTGTGTCGGATCGCGCTCATGCCATGTCCTCCAGCATCAGCCCTGCCGTCGCCTTGGCCGAGCCCACCACGCCCGGCACGCCCGCGCCCGGGTGCGTGCCCGCACCGGCGATGTAGAGGTTGGGGATGACGGCATCGCGGTTGTGCGGCCGGAACCACGCGCTTTGCGTGAGCACCGGCTCCAGCGAGAAGGCCGAGCCGAGATGGGCATGGAGCTCGTCGCGGAAATCGGCCGGCGTGAAGATGCGGCAGGTCACCAGGTCGCCGCGCAGCCCCGGCATGTGGCGCTCCTCCAGGTACTGCAGGATGCGCTCGCGCATGCGCGGGCCCTCCACGCTCCAGTCCACCGGCGCGTGGCCCAAATGCGGCACGGGCGCCAGCACGTAGTGGCTGCCACAGCCCGGCGGCGCCAGCGAGGGGTCGGTGACGCAGGGCGAATGCAGGTAGAGCGAAAAATCGTCGGGCAACGGCCCGGCGAAGATCTCCTTGATCAGCTCGCGGTAGCGCTGGCCGAAGCACACCATGTGGTGGCGCAAGTGCGCGTGGTGGCGGCGCAGGCCGAAGTGGATGACCAGCAGCGACATGCTGAAGCGCTTGCCCTTGAGCGCCTTGGCCTGCGCCACGCCGCGCGGCTCGTGGCCCAGCAGGCGCTCGTAGGTGTGGACCACGTCGGCGTTGGAGGCCACGCGGTCCGCCGCCAGCCGCTCGCCGCCGCGCAGCACCACGCCGCAGGCCCGCCCGTCGCGCAGCTCGATGCGCTCCACCGGCGCGTTCAGCCGCACCGTGCCGCCCAGGTCCTCGAACAGTTTTACAAGCGCCCGCACCAGGGCGCCGGTGCCGCCGCGCGGGAACCACACGCCCCACTGCCGCTCCAGCGCGTGGATGAGCGCATAGATGGAGGACGTGGCGAAGGGATTGCCGCCCACCAGCAGCGAGTGGAACGAGAACGCCTGGCGCAGATGCTCGTCGTGGATGAAGCGCGCCACCATGGCGTACACGCTGCGCCAGGCCTGCAGCCGCATGAGCTGCGGCCCGGCGGCGGCCATGGAGCGAAACGAGAGAAACGGCACCGTGCCCAGCTTGAGGTAGCCCTCGTTGAACACCTCGCGCGAGTAGTGCAGGAAGCGCTGGTAGCCCTCCACGTCCTGCGGGCAGCGCTGCCGGATCTGCTCGTCCAGCCGCGCCTGGTCGTTGTCGTAGTCGAAGAAGGAGCCGTCCTCCCAGCACAGCCGGTAGAAGGGCGACACGGGCAGCAGCTCCACGTAGTCCTTCATCCGCCGGCCGCTGAGGGCGAACAGCTCCTCCAGCGCCGACGGGTCGGTGATGACCGTGGGCCCGGCGTCGAACGTGAAGCCCTGGTCCTCGTAGACGTAGGCGCGGCCGCCGGGCTTGTCGCGCGCCTCGACCAGCGTGGTGTGGATGCCGGCGGACTGCAGCCGCACGGCCAGCGCGATGCCGCCGAAGCCCGCGCCGATGACCACCGCACGGCGCTCCCCGCTCATTGGTGCACCTCCACGCGGCCGGACGACGGCCGGTCCAGCGCCGCCCGCAGCGCCGCGCCCAAGGGCACGGGCGGCTTGCCCGCGACGATGCGCAGCTTGTCCAGCGGATGGAGTTGCGCGGCGTAGAAGCGCGCGATGAGCGATTCCGGCAGTCCGTAGAAACGTTGCATGACCTTCCAGCGCTGGTGAGGTTGAGCCGAACGGAACAGCATGCGGTTGAGCAGGCGGAAGAAGCCTCTCGCGCGCCAGCGCTCCTGGGCGTGGCGGCGCACGGCCTGGAACAGGGCCGCCGCCGACAGATCGGATTGCACGGCCAGCAGTTCCGCCAGCGCCACGGCGTCCGGCAGGGAATAGCCCGTGGTGGGATGAAACAGCCCGGCCGCCAGGCCTGAGCAGGGCACGCCGGCGGCCTCACGCCAGAAGGCCTGCACGTCGCCGGAGAGGACGATGGGCAGCACGCCCTGCTCCTCGCGCAGCACGCGGCGCACCTGCCAGCCGTGGCGCTGCACGTAGCGGGCAATGCGCGCGCGCAGCACCGGCACGTCCAGCGTGGTCGCGTCGGCGTAGTAGGTGTCCTCCACCAGCAGCGTGGTCGCGGTGAAGGGCAGCACGTAGACGAAGCGGTAGCCGTCGTGCTGGTCCACGCCGGCGTCCATGAGCAGCGGATGCGCGAGGCCGTGCGGCTCGCGCAGCTCCAGCTCCTGGCCCAGGAATTTCTGATGGCCCAGCGACAGCGCCGGGCTGCGGCGCAGGCCGCGGCCGTCGATGACCGCGCCCGCGCGCAGCACGCCTCCGTCGGCCAGCCGCACCTGCGTGGGCGTGAGCGACGCCACCGGCACGCCGTAGCGCACCCGGTTGCCCAGCGCGGCCGACAGTTGCGCGTGGAAACGGTCCGAGGTGAGGCTGGCATAGCCGCCGCGCAGCACGCGCCGGCATTGCGGGAAGACGACCTCGTGCGCGTCCCAGCGGTGGGCCACCAGCGGCGCTATCCACGCGCGCTGCGCCGCGCTCAGGTCCGTGGGGTGGAAAGACCAGGTGTGGTTGCCGCCCAAGGTGGCGCCGGCTTCGAGCAGCAGCACGTGCACGTCCGGCCGCGCCTGCCACATGCGCCAGGCGATGAGGCCATTGGCCAGGCCGCCGCCGACGAGGATCACGTCCGCATCCAGCGCCGAACCCAAGGACAACGCGTGTTCAGCCGGCAAGCCGCACCTCCGCGGGCGATGGGAGCCCGAAAATCTGTTCCATGAGCGTGACCGCCCGCACGGCGCCGCCGGCGGTGGCCACCTCGGCGCCCAGCCTGCGCGCGTTGGCGCGGAAGGGCGTGTCCGTGAGCAAGCGCTGCAAGCGCCGGCGAATGGCCCCCGCCGTGGCCAGCCGCGGCGACAGGCTCAGGCCCGCGCCCGCGTGCACCAGGCGCGCCGCGGCGCCGGGGTGGTCGAAGGCGATGGGCAGCGCCAGCATGGGCGTGCCGGCCACCAGCGCGTCCAGCACCGTGTTGAGCCCGCCGTGGCTGACCACCGCATCGGCGCGCGCCAGCGCCGCGCGCTGCGGGGCGAAATCCGTCACCCAGGTCGCGCCCGCGGCCCGCACGGCTTCCACCTGCGCCGCGTCCAGCCAGCCGCAGTGCGCCAGCAGCAGTTGCGCATCCAACTCGCGGCAGGCGCGGGCGATGCGCTGGAACAGCGCCAGGCGCCCGCCCTGCATGGTTCCCAGCGAGGCGAAGATGAAAGCCTTGCCGTCGCGCACGGGCAGCACCAGCGGCGGCTCGTCCCGCGGCGGCGGGCGCAGCGGCCCAACGGCGTGAAAGCACGGCGGCAATTGGGTGCGCGGGAAATCGAAGCCCGGCGTGGTCTGGCTGATCTGCAACTGCGTCGAGAGGCACTGCGCCAGGTGCGTGCGCGGCGGCAGGCCCAGCAGCCGGGCCGACTCGGCGATGGCCCGGGCATGCGGCGCCATCATCCAGTCGTAGACGCGCGTGCTGGCCTCGTTGCGGTGGCGGGCGCGCTCGCTGTCCTCGTAGCGCCAGGGCATGACGGGCAGCGGCACCAGCGGCTCGCGGTTGACCGGCAGCGCGCAGGCCACGGACACGCAGGGTAGCCCCAGCGACTCGGCCAGCAGGCCGCCGGCGGCCTCCATCTGGTCGGCAACGACCACCTGCGCCCCGGCTTGCCGCAAGGCTTGCCGGCCGTGGCGGCACAGCAGCGCGGTGCCCTCGGCCATGTCCTGGATCACGCGGCGCAGCCCCCAGGGCGTGCCGGGCCGCGCCGCGCGCGCAGCCACTTCGGACAGCGGCCGCTTGGGCTCGTCGCCCCGGCCCACGGGCTTGAAGCCAATGCGCTGGTCACTGATGAGCGCGCGCACCTCGGGGCGGGCGATCCACGTCACCTCATGGCCCCGGCGCAACAGCTCGCTTGTTAAACCTTCGAGCGTGCGCACGTGGCTCAGGAAGGGCGGCGCGATGACGGCAAAGCGCGTCATGGCGGGCAGCGGCTGGATGCTTGAGAAATCAAGCGCATGTGCGCAGTGGAAGCCATAGCGACCCCTTCATGCCATGTCCCCGGCTGATGAACGTGCGGCGGCCCACGCCGCCTCCAAGGTCCCGGGAACGCGGCGGCGCGCCGCCTGCTCTAAAAAGACCGTCCCGGGTGCCGCCCGGGAGCAAGGCACGCGCCGCCCTGGGTTGGCGCGGGCGTTTCCTCACCAGCCTTTGCCCAAGCCATGACGCTTTCCGCCGCAGACCCGATGGTGTTCCTGCCCGCCGTGGACGACCCCGTGCTGTCCGGCCTGCGCTCGGGTTTCGAGGCGCACCTGGCCGCAGCGCTGCCCAAGCCGCGCGACGCCGCCGACCTGGTGGTGGCGGCCATGCGCGAGGCCGCGCTGTCGCCGGGCAAGCGCATCCGGCCGCTGCTGCTGCTGGCGGCCACGCACGCGCTGGGCCGGCCGGCGTCCTCGGTGATGGACGCGGCCTGCGCGCTGGAGCTCGTGCATGCCGCCTCGCTGGTCATGGACGACTTGCCTTGCATGGACGACGCCAGCCTGCGCCGCGGCCGGCCCACGCTGCACCGCCAGTTCGGCGAGGACGTGGCCTCGCTGGCGGTGATCGGCCTGCTCAGCCAGGCCTTCCGGCTGGCGGCCGCCTCACCGGCGCTGGAGCCCGGCCCGCGTGCGCGGCTGACCGTGTTGCTGGCCGACGCCGTGGGTTGCCAGGGGCTGGTGGGCGGCCAGTTGCGCGACCTGCGCTGCACCGAGGGCGCCCGCACGGCGCGCGACGCCGCGGTGGTCAACCGCTGCAAGACGGGCGCGCTGTTCCGCGCCGCGCTCCAAGGCGCGGCCATCGCCGCCGGCGCGCAGGCCGACGTGCAGGACGCGCTGGGCCGCTGCGCCGACGACATCGGCCAGGCCTTCCAGCTCCTGGACGACTTGAAGGACGACGGCGCCCTTGCGCCCACCGGCAAGGACACGCACCAGGACGAGGGCAAGACCACGCTGCTGTCCCTGCTCGGCCGCGACACCGCGCGGCGCCGGCTGCAGCGCCACTTGCTGCGCGTGGAGGACGCGCTCACGGCGCTGTTCCCGCAGGAGGACGTGGTGCTGCGGCTGCTGCGGCGGGGGTGCGGGTTTGACGCGCTGGGCCAGGCCGGCGCACGCCGCAGCGGCGCGGCCCCGCCTCAGGGCAGCGCGGCCGCCGCGGGCTGAGACGGCGCCGCCCGTCAGGCCGTGTCGTCCACGGCGCCGGGCATGACGGCCCCTGCCTCGATCGCCGCCACCGTGCGCGCCAGCGCCACTCCGGCCGCCTCGTCGGCCTCGGCCCGCTCGGTCAAGTGCGCCGGCAACTGCTTGGCCGGCTTGATGCCCAGGTCCTTGAGCATCTCCGCCTGCCGGATCACGTTGCCCCGCCCGCTCGCGAGCTTCTTTTCCGCGTCGTCGAAGCACTTCTGCGCCGAGCGCAGCGCCTCGCCCGCGCGCTTGAGCTCGTTGGCAAAGCCGCACAGCCGGTCGTAGAGCTCGCCGCCGCGCCGGGCGATCTCCTGCGCGTTGCGGTTTTGCGCCTCCTGGCGCCACAGGTGCGACACCGTGCGCAACACGAACAGCAGCGTGGACGGGCTCACCAGCAGCACGTTGCGCCGCCACGCGTCCATGAACAGCTCGCCGTCGTGCGTCACCGCCAGCATGAAGGCCGGCTCCACCGGCATGAACATCAGCACGAAGTCCAGCGAGTGCAGGCCGTACAGGTGCTGGTAGTGCTTGTCGGAGAGGCCGCGCAGGTGCGCGCGCACGGAATCCAGGTGCTGGCGCAGGTGGCCCGCACGCGCCGCCTCGTCCTCGGCATTGGCGTAGCGCTCGTAGGCGATGAGCGACACCTTGGCGTCCACCACGAGGCGCCGCTCCTCCGGCAGGTGGATCACCACGTCCGGCTGCAGCCGCTGGCCGTCGGCATCGACGCGGCTGTCCTGCGTCACGTACTCCTGCCCCTTGCGCAGCCCCGCGGCCTCCAGCACGCGCTCCAGGATCAGCTCGCCCCAGTTGCCCTGGGACTTCGTCGAGCCCTTGAGGGCGGAGGTGAGGTTCTTCGCGTCCTCGCTCAGCGCCTGGTTCAGCTCGGCGAGCTGGCGCACCTGCTGCGCCAGGGCCGAGCGCTCCTTGCCCTCGGTGACGTAGACCTCCTCCACCTTGCGCTGGAACTCGGTCAGCCGCGTGCGCAGCGGGTCCAGCAACTGGCCCAGGTTGGCCTGGTTCTGCTCGGTGAAACGCCGGCTCTTCTCTTCCAGGATGTCCGCGGCCAGCGCCTTGAACTGGTCGCTGAGCGACTCGCGCGCGGCCGTGAGCAGCGCCAGCTTCTCGGCCGAGCCGCGCCGCTCGGCGTCGAGCTGCTCGGCCAGGCCGCGCGCCTCGGCGGCGTGGCGGCGGCCCTCGGCGTCCACGCGCTCGAAGGCGGCCTTGAGCTCGCGCAGTTGCGCGTCCAACTGCTGCGCACGCTGCGCGTGCTCGGCCTCGGCGGCGGCCAGACGCTGGCGGGTGTCCTGCTCGTCCTGCAGCTGCAGGCGCAGGTCCTGCAGATCGGCTTCCAGGCGCGGCACGCGCCCGGCGCGCTCGCGCAGGCCCGCGGCCTCGTCGCGCAGCCCGTCCAGCGCGCTTTGCAGCGCCTCGGCGCGGCCGCGCAGCACGCGCAGCTCCTCGCCCTGCTGGCGCAGCGCGCCTTCGGCGTTCTCGGCGCGGGCCAGGGCGGCGGACTGCTGCGCCTGGCCCTCGGCTTGGGCGCGGGCCAGCGCCAGCGCCACGGCCGCCTGCTGGCGCGGCCGCATCCACAGCACCGCCGCGCCGCCGCCAGCCAGCACGCCCGCGGCCAGCACGGCCAGCATCGCCACATCCATTCCCACGCTCCTCGTCCACCGGAGGGCGGGATTATCCCGAGCCCGCCGGCAGCCCCGGGTCCGCGACCGCGCCCATGGCGGCGGCGCAACACCCCGGGCCGCCCCCCGTGGCGGTACAAAGGCAGCCCGTGCCCGCCCCGGGCCGGGCTGGCCCGCGGCGGGCGCACGTCTTGCCGCCAGCCGCCCAATCGCCTGATCGCCCAGGCCGCCAGAACCACCACCACAGGACTCCGATGAGCGCCCTCTTTCAACCTCTGGACCTCGGCGCGCTGCGCCTGATGAACCGCATCGTCATCGCGCCCATGTGCCAGTACTCGGCGCGCGAAGGCACGCCCGGCGATTGGCACCTCATGCACTTGGGCACGCTGGCGCTCTCCGGTGCGGGGCTGCTCATCCTGGAGGCCACGGCCGTCTCCCCCGAGGGACGCATTTCCCCCTTTGACCTGGGCCTCTACAGCGACGACAACGAGGCCGGCCTGGCCCGCGTGCTGCAGGCCGTGCGCGCCCATTCGCCCATGCCCATCGCCGTGCAATTGGCACATGCCGGCCGCAAGGGCTCCTCGCGCGCGCCCTGGGACGGCGGCACGCAGATCGCGCCGAATGAGCCCCTGGGCTGGAAGACCGTCGCCCCCTCGCCGCTGCCACACAGCCCGGAGGAAGACGCCCCCGCCGCGCTGGACGCCGCCGGGCTGCGCAAGGTGCGCGACGACTTCGCCTGCGCCGCGCGCCGGGCCGCCCGCCTGGGGCTGGAGGCGATAGAGCTGCACTTCGCGCACGGCTACCTGCTGCACCAGTTCCTGTCGCCGCTGGCCAACCAGCGCGACGACGAGTACGGCGGCAGCCTGGACAACCGCATGCGGCTGCCGCTGGAGGTGTTCGACGCCGTGCGCGCCGCCTTCCCCGCCGAGCGCCCGGTGTGGGCGCGCATCTCCGCCACCGACTGGGTGCCGGGCGGCTGGGACATCGAAGGCACCGTCGCCCTGTCACAGGCGCTCAAGGCCCGCGGCTGCGCCGCCATCCACGTCACCACCGGCGGCCTGTCGCCCCTGCAGGCCATACGCCTGGGCCCGGGCTACCAGGTGCCCTACGCGCAGCGGGTGAAGGCGGAAGTCGGCCTGCCCACCATGGCGGTCGGCCTGATCACAGAGCCGCGCCAGGCCGAGGCCATCGTGGCCGAGGGCGAGGCCGATGCCGTGTCCCTGGCCCGTGCCATGCTCTACGACCCGCGCTGGCCCTGGCACGCCGCCGCCGCGCTGGGCGCCCAGGTGTTCGCCCCGCCGCAGTACTGGCGCTGCCAGCCGCACGAATACAAGCACCTGTTCATCGAGAACCGCTTCGGCCAACGCTGAGCGCGGCCTGCCGCGGCGGCGCGACGGCTGCGGTCGCCCGTGCGCGTCGCAGTCCCCAGCCCGGGCCACGGTGGCCATCAAGGCCCAGGCCTGAGGTCAGGGCACGCGTGGGGTCGCCGCAATAGCCGAAACTCACGACAAAAGCAGCCAAAATCATTTTTATTCCCACATCAAAAGTGAAACAAATACAGCATCAAATTTCACGACACGTAAATCAAGTCTTGCCGGCGTCATGGATTTAATAGGGATAAACGCCCCCTTTAATATCCACCCATTAATCCAGTGGTGGCGGCTGAAGGAGCGTGGCAATGCATTTCAAGCTGGTGACGATTGCGGCAGCCGTCGCAGGCATGGCCGCGGGCACGGCTCAGGCCGATATACGGCTCAGTGCCCGCATCAATGATTTCGGCTATCAATTGACCGACCTGCGGCCCAGCGATGGCATGGCGCCGTCGCTCGACTTTGGGAACGCCGGCTACTACATCGACCTCAATGCCGCAGAAGGCCCTTACGCCGGTTTTCGCGATAACCAGATGAAAGGCTCTTCCGCAACGAAAATAGGCTTGCTTCAGGAAAACTTGTCCATTACCCGTGCCGTTTCTAGCGGGCGCAGCGATGCTGCGTTTGGCATTTCCGGAGCCTTGTCGAGCCGCAGTTTCGAGTGGTTCGTGAGCGGAAATGCGGTGACCCCCAGGGGCAATCCCGTACAGGCCAGCTTGGTTCAGTTGCAAGCGATCAGCGGTCAGCCGGGCCTGTATTGGACCATGACCGTGGCACCGTACACGCAGGTGACTTGGAGCGGGACATTGACATTGGAAGCCGCACAGACCCAGGGCAAGCGCGGGGCGCGATACGAAGAAATGAACCTGTCAGGGGGATTGTCGCTGCTAGACGAGAACCGCGAAATCATCGACGGCCTGGGGCGTTTCATCCGTATTCCCCGCGGCACCGTGGACAGCCAGCACAACGATTATGAAATTGACATGGTCTTTTCCAACCACAGCGCAGCGGCACGCCACCTGATTCTGGAAGGCGGCATGTCCGGCATGGGGCAATCATTCTTTCCTGTACCCGAGCCCAATACGGTCGCAATGATGCTGAGCGGCATGGGAATATTGGTGGGCGTGGTGTGCCGCAGACGCCGCCAGGCCTGATGAACACGGGGCCGTCCAGTCCATGTCCTGCGGCCAGGTTCCTACTGGCCAGCTTCCTGGAGAAACTCATGCAGCAGCAGTTTGCCGTGGCGGCATTGGCCATCTTGGCGTCGAGCTTCAGTTTGCCAGCGCATGCAGATATCTCGGCGCGGGCGCGCATCGACAACTTTGGCTACCGACTGATCGACCTGCGGCCCGGCGACGGTATTGCGCCCGCCATCCGCTTTTCTCCCGAGGGCGGCTCCCAGGTCGGAGCCGGCACCTTTCAAGCAGCCGAACCCTACGATTTACGTGACGAGGAGACCAAGCGCAACGGATTTGGAGAATTTCAAACCATGGCGGTTTCCGCCAGCTTGCTTGGGATTGCCAACGCCAGGTCCAGCATGAGCGGCACGTTCCATTCGGCCCCTGGCGACTTTGATGTCGTGGCGCGTGGGGCGCTGCGCAGCAGTGCAGATGAAAATATATTGCGCGCCTTTGGAGCCTATGCCGAACCGGTCAATGAAGCTTATGGTCATTATGAAGTCACATCTTTCACAAAAGTGGTTTTCACAGGCTTTGTGACAGTGGAAGCGCGGCGCACCGTGGCCAATACGGCTTCATTTCTCCAACTGGCCGATGCCGCGGTCAGAATAAGATATACCGGCACGCCCAACGAAGTGGGAACCAAGGAAGTCAGCGTGGAGTTGGTACGCGGCTCGGACATGAGCAAAACCGTCAAAGAGCGCCAACGCATCGTGTTTGAAAACACCACCGGGTCGGCGGCATCCGGCTTCATTGGTATTTACGTCGGCGCGCAAGGGCAAGTTTTTGAGGTCCCGGGCATCCACAAATTCGCCCCGGCCACCCCGGTGCCCGAACCCGCTTCTATGGTGCTCATGCTGTGCGGCTTGGGCGTCGTCACCGCCGTGGCACGCCACGCTCGCCGCGACGGCAGGCACAAATCCGTCAATACTCCAGCCGGCCCGGCATGCGCCGTTTGATTTACTTGACAATCAATTCCGGCTGCAGCGAGCGAATCCGCTTGTCCTCGTAATAGCCGCCGTATTCGGTATATCGCAGAAAAGCATGGCCGCAGTGGCGGCAGCACCAGACTTCACTGCGGTTGGCGGGAAAGCAGCGCAGCGCGATGGGCGCTTCGGGGGACCAGTAATTCGTCCCGGCCGGGTGGTGCTCCTCCAGCGTGGGCTCGTCCTCCTCGCCGGCCTGCCACAGCGTGCCCACGCCCTCCAGTGCGGCGTCGCTCTTGTCGCCGGGGAAGGACTCCCAGCCCGCAAAGGCCAGCGGCGCGCAGTGGGCGCAGGGCGCGGGCTGCGCGCGGGCCAGGCGCTCGACGTCTTCGGGGCTGAGTTTGGGCATCACGGCGGGGGCTCCTGGGCAGTGGCGGCGGGACTGGGAGTATCCCGCCGCGCGGCAAGCCGGCTTCCCGGTGCGTGGGACGGCGCACGCCCTGGAGCCACTGGAGCAGCCCGCGTCCGCTTTTTTTCCCTTTCCTGTCGCCGGCCTGAGCGTGGGCTGACGTGTCGCTTTCACGGCGAAAAACCACGGCGCAAATGGCTTCAGGGGTGGTTGACGGCTTGAGCCATGTCAGGCGCACGCACGGGTAGGCGGCGCAGACTGGATGCGATGCCAATAAATCACGGCTTCTTAAAGCCGGCTTACAGGAGACTTCGTTGCTCGCCGCTTACATCACCCACCCTGACTGCGTTCGCCACGAAATGGGACCCGGCCATCCCGAATGCCCAGAGCGACTGGGCGCCATCCAGGACCAGCTCCTCATCAAGGGGCTGCTGGACTACATGGTCCCGTACGACGCACCGCTGGCGACCGACGAGCAATTGGGCCGCGCCCACTCCTCCATGCACGTGCGCAACATCGTGGACAACGCGCCCTCGGAGGGCTACCACCACGTGGACCCCGACACCAACATGAACCCGCACACGCTCACGGCCGCGCGCCGGGCCGCGGGCGCGGCGGTGGAGGCCACGGACCTGGTGCTGGGCAACAAGGTGAGCGCCGCCTTCTGCGCCGTGCGCCCGCCCGGCCACCACGCCGAGTACGACGCGGCCATGGGCTTTTGCTTCTTCAACAACGTCGCCGTGGGCATACGCCACGCGCTGGACGTGCACGGACTGGAGCGCGTGGCGCTCATCGACTTCGACGTGCACCACGGCAACGGCAGCGAAAGCATCTTCAAGGACGACGAGCGCGTGCTGATGTGCTCCATCTTCGAGAAGGGCCTGTACCCATTCCCCGACGAGACGGGCCACACCACCACCATGGTCAACGTCGGCCTGCCCACCCGCACCGGCGGCAAGGAGTTCCGCGAGGCCGTGACGCAGCACTGGCTGCCCGCGCTGGACGCCTTCAAGCCGCAGCTCCTCTACATCTCCGCCGGCTTCGACGCCCACCGCGAGGACGACATGGGCAATCTCGCCCTGGTCGAAGCCGACTATGAATGGGTGACGCAGCAGCTCATGGCCGTGGCCAAACGCCACTGCCGGGGCCGCGTCATCTCCTGCCTGGAGGGCGGCTACGTGCTCAGCCCCCTGGCACGCAGCGCCACCGCGCACGTGAAGGTGCTCATCGGCGCCGATTGATTCACCCGCGCCGGGTGGCGACCCGACCTCTCACCAGGTCACAAGCGCCCGGCCTCGCACCTCATGGACCAGCACTACCTCACCCCGCTCTTCGCCCCCCGCTCCATCATCGCCTTCGTGGGCGACCCCGAGGCCCCCGACTCCTGGACGGAGCATGCGCGCTCCGTGCATGCCGCGCTGACGGCCGAGCCCTTCAAGGGCGAACTCAAGTTCATGGACATCCGCGGCAGCGCCACGACGCTGGCCGACCTGGCGCAGGCGCGCGCGGACCTGGCCATCATTGCCCTGAGCGGACCGGACCTGGCCGCCGCGCTGGAAGTGGCCGGGCGCATGCGCTGCCGCGCCGCCATGGTGCTCACCGGCGGGCTGGACGCCGCCGCCGCCGCCGAGCTGCACCGCATCGCGCGGCGCGAGCGCATCCGGCTGCTGGGCCCCAACTGCCTGGGCTTCATGCGGCCGCACCACAAGCTCAACGCCTCGGCGCTGGGCCTGCCCGCACGGCCGGGCCCGCTGGCGCTGGTGTCGCAGTCGGGCTCGCTCACCGCCTCCATGCTCGATTGGGCCGACCGCAACGGCGTGGGCTTCTCCACCGTCGTCTCGCTTGGGCCGCACACCTCGCTGGGCATCGCCGAAGTGCTGGACTTCCTGGCCAACGACGCGCAGACGCACTCCATCGTCGTCTACCTGGAAGGCATTGCCGACGCGCGCCGCTTCATGAGCGCGCTGCGCTCGGCGGCCAACGCCAAGCCGGTGATCGTGCTGAAGTCCGGTCGCAAGCACGCGGGCAACTTGGCGGCGCAGACGCACAGCAGCTCCATCGTGGGCAGCGACGAGGTGTTCGACGCCGCCCTGCGCCGCGCCGGCGCCGTGCGCGTGCGCTCCTTCGTCGAGCTGTTCTCCGCCTCCAAATGCCTGGCCTCGCGCTACCGCCCGGTGGGCAAGCGGCTGTCCATCGTCACCAACGGCGGCGGCCCCGGCGTGCTGGCGGCGGACTGGATAGGCGAGATCGGCCTGGAGCTGGGCCGGCTGTCCAACGCCAGCAAGGCGGCCTTGGCGCCGCAACTGCTGCCCGGCGCCTCGCTCACGGACCTGATCGACCTGGGCGAAGGCGCCAGCCCTGCGCACTTCCATGCCGCGCTGCAAGCGGCCGACAAGGACCGCGACATCGACGGCGTGCTGGCCATCTTCTCGCCCAAGGCCGGCACCCACCCCGAGGACATCGCCAAGGCGCTGGTGGACATCAAGCGCCAGATGGCCAAGCCGCTGCTGGCCTGCTGGATGGGCGACGCTTCCGTGGGCCAGGCGCGCGAGCTGCTGGGCACGGCGGCCATTCCCAGCTTCCGCACGCCGGAAGCCGCGGTGGGCGCCTTCGGCAACATCGCCAGCTTCTATCAAAACCAGATGCTGCTGCAGCAGACGCCGGCGCCGCTGTCCTCGCTGGCCAAGCCCGACATCGAGGGCGCGCGGCTGGTGATCGAAAGCGTGCTGGCCGAGCGGCGCAAGGTGCTCACCGAGATGGAGAGCAAGACGCTGCTGTCGGCCTTCCACATCGGTGTGACCGAAACGGTGCTGGCCCGCAGCGCGCACGAGGCCATGATGATCGCCACGCAGATGGGCTTCCCCGTCGCGCTCAAGATCGACTCGCCCGACATCACCCACAAGTCCGACGTGCACGGCGTGGCGCTGGGCATCATGACCGCCACCGCCGCCCGCGACGCCTACAACGACATGGTCGAGCGCGTGCGCCGCCTGGAGCCCAACGCACGCATCAACGGCGTGACGGTGCAGAAGATGGCCCGCGCGCGCCGCGGCCGCGAAATCCACATCGGCCTGATGACGGACGAGCCCTTCGGCCGCGTCATCGTCTTCGGCGGCGGCGGGACCATGGTCGAGCTGATCAACGACCGCGCCATGGAGCTGCCGCCCCTCAACCGCTTCCTGGCGCGGCGGCTCATCGAGCGCTCGCGCGTGGCCGAGACCCTGGGCGAGTGGCACGGCGCCGAGGCCGTGGACCTGGACGCGCTGGAGCAGGTGCTGCTGCGCGTGTCGGAAATGGTGTGCGCGCTGCCGCAGCTGCGCGAGATGGACATCAACCCCATCATCGTGGACGCCAGCGGCGCCGTGGCGGTGGATGCGCGCATC
This sequence comes from Azohydromonas lata, assembly GCF_034427735.1. Lineage (NCBI taxonomy): Bacteria > Pseudomonadati > Pseudomonadota > Betaproteobacteria > Burkholderiales > Sphaerotilaceae > Azohydromonas > Azohydromonas lata. Next base: position 28,699 of record NZ_JAXOJX010000032.1, on the reverse strand, counting down.
GTCATCGACAGCGCCCCGCAGCCCGCCGGGGGCGGGCGCGGCAGCGACTACCCGCACCTGTGCATCTCGCCCTACCCGGCGCGCTACGAGCAGGTGTGGCCGCTGCGCGGCGGCGGGGAATACCTGGTGCGGCCCATCCGCCCCGACGACGCCCAGAAACTCCAGGACCTGGTGCACAGCGTCTCGCCGGAAAGCCGCTATTTCCGCTTTGTCTCGTCAATGACGGAATTGCCGCCCTCCATGCTGGCGCGGCTGACCATGATCGATTACGACCGCGAGATGGCGCTGGTGGCGGTGGTCAAGACCCGCAATGCCAACGAAGACGGCGACATGGTGGAAACCGAGCGCGTGATCGGCGTGTCGCGCTACATCACCAACCCGGACCAGTCGAGCTGCGAGTTCTCGCTGCTGGTGGCCGACGACCTGGCCGGCAAGGGCATAGGCTCGCGCATGATGGAAAGCATCATGGAAGTGGCGCGCGACAAGGGCCTCACCGAGATCGACGGCCTGGTGCTGGCCAACAATCCCAACATGCTCAAACTCATGCGCTCGCTGGGATTCACGGTGAAATCCTTCGAGGAGGATCCGGATTTCAAGCTGGTGACGCACGCGCTGTGAGGTGAGCAAAAAAATCTCCACCCCCTTTCTGAAATACGCCCACACAGGCCTGATTACCCAACAACAATTAGGCCTCAGTCATTCAAACTCAAAACTCCAGGCAAAAATAGAGCATGCAAGCTTTGCCCACTCAGTCATCATGAATATAGAAGTTGAATACCTCACAATAATCCCCAAAAGCAACTCATTTTGCGACAGCACAGAAGCTTTTGGAAGACTTTTGCAAGTAGATTCAAAGATAACCATAAAGAATGGCAAACTCAGCTATAACGATGAATTTAAGACTGACTATGCAATTGCAGGAGGAGAAGTAACCGATAAAGATCAGCGCTATTTTCAACTCCGCCTTACTTGCAGTACCAATGAAAGCAAGATTGACGAAGATGTAAAGACCTTCACAGAGCTTCTCAAAAGAATTCGTGGAGCCATTGCCAAAGTGGACCAAGTGGTCAATATAGAAGTCCTATGGGACGACATATCGGCACTTTATTCAAAAAGAGCATATGCGCAGATTCATGAAATAGAAAGCCTCATGAGGAAGCTGATTGCAAACTTCATGTTGGTGACCGTCGGCAAGGAATGGGTGAAAGAAGCATCGCCATCCGAAATACAAGAAGCAATCAGCAAAAGCAAAAGAAAAGACTACGTCAATGTACTTCACAGCATTGACTTTATACATTTGGCAGATTTTTTGTTGCGTCCTTACTCAAGAACTCCAATACAAGAGTTATACAGAACCATTTCGAAATCAACCACCCAGGAAGAACTTCTAAGCCTGAAATCACAGGTTCCACTCTCCAACTGGGAACGGTATTTCTCTAACCTTGTGAATTGCGAAGATACTTTTCTTAAAAAAAGATGGGAAGACCTGTACGAACTTCGATGCCGCGTAGCTCATAACGCTCTAGTTACGGCTGAAGATCTTCAAAAAATTACCGAACTATCTTCGGAATTGAAAACCATCCTTAAGGAAGCCATTGACAGACTACCTAGAGTTTCCGTTCCCAACGAAGAAAGAGAACTTATTGCCGAAAGTGCGGCAAGCAGTATAAATGCCTTGTTTGGTGGTATTGTTATTGCTTGGCGAGAGCTAGAAGAAGCCATAAGAGATAAATATATAGATATTTCTCAAGATACTGCACCAAACCAAGTTTTATCAACCAGAGCGAGAGCTGAGACGCTTTACAGGGAGAACATCATATCCAAGGCATCTTATTTTAAGATTCACGAATTATACGCATTACGAAACGAAATTGTACATGGCAAAGGAAATACTTTGGCAGCAGTGGATTTAGACAACTACACAAAAAATACCAATCTTTTGATTGATGAAATAGCTCCACCGTCGAGGGACTTGGCCACCTTACTCCCCTCTCTTGAGCTACCAAATTAATGTTGTCCAGCGCGGCAAAGTAATTTGCCAGTTAAAAGCACACTTATACGCACAAAACTTCATCCATGATTTTCACCAGCACGGACTCAATTTTTCTTCCATGCCGCGCATTCAAATCCAGCAACCGCGGCTAGTCACAGCGCGCCACGCCCATGGCCTGGGTTCCCGCGCTCATAAGCGAAACGGCAAAACCGGCCGTGCATGCGAAATTGCCGCCGCTGGTGATGGGCAGCACGACGGGCATGTGTGTGTGCTGATTAAAGGCGTCGGGCGACACCACCAGCACCGGCCGCTTGCCCTGCTGCTCGCGCCCGGCGGTGGGGTTCAGCGAAACCAAGTAGATGTCGCCAAACTCCATCTCACAGCACCTCGCCGCCGGCGGGAGCAGCGTCCAGCCACTCGTGGTCCTCGGTATTGGGTTCGGCGCAGGAGGCGCATTGCGCCAACAAGTCCTCCAGCTTGTACTTGGATCATGGCGTGGCCTCGATGCCCAGCCGGCTGCCGTCCACCGCCATGCCGACGACCGCTCCGGCCTGAAGGAAGGTGCGGGAAGGGCGTAAGCCATGGGCCATGATGGCTGGCTTGTCCAGCCGGCCAGGCTCCTCCTCGCAGCACCCCAAGCGCCACTGTCCATGCCTTCCCTGCGCCCCTCCTCCGCCCTCGTCCTGGTCCGCGACGCGGCCGCCGGGCCTGAAGTCCTGTTGCTGCGCCGCGCCGAGCGCGGCGACCAGAACAGCGGCGCCTGGGTCTTTCCCGGCGGGCTGCTCGATGCGGCGGACGCCGACCTCGCCGCCGTGTGCACCGGCCGCGACGAGGCGGCCTGCAACCAGCGCCTGGGCCTCGCCGAAGGCGCGCTGCCCTGGTACGCCGCCGCCGTGCGCGAGACCTTCGAGGAGGCCGGCCTGCTCATCGCCGTGGACGCCCGCGGCGAAACCGTCCGCGGCGCGCAGTTGCAAGCGGCCTGGCGCACCCGGCTGCACGGCCGCGAGGTCGGCCTGGACGCCCTGTGCCGCGAACAGGTCTGGCGCATCGCCCTGGAGCGCGTGCACCTGTTCGCCCACATCGTCACGCCGCCAGGCCTGCCCAAGCGCTTCGACACGCGCTTCTTCATCGCGCCGGCGCCCGCCGCGCAGGAGGCCAGCCACGACGGCATCGAGATGACCGCCCATGCCTGGCTCAGCCCCGCGCAGGCGCTGGACGGGGCGCCGGGCGTGCACGTGGTCGGACCCGTGCGCCGGCTGCTGCAGCAGCTCACGCGCTTCGGCACCGCCCGGGAGATGCTGGACTGGGCCGCCGCGCTTCCCGAGGTGCCCTGCATCCGCCCGCAGCTCGCCCGCGACGCGCAGGGCCGCGTTGGGCCGCTCTTCCCCGACCACCCGGGTTGGGCCGAGGCGCGGCGGGTCGATCCGGAGGGCCGCGGCATCGCCCGCGCCCAAGTCACGCCGGGCGAGCCCCTGCGGCTGAGCGAGCGCGTGATACGCCTGACCGCCGCCAACCCCGGCGTCATGACCGGCCCGGGCACCAACAGCTACCTGGTCGGCGCCCTGTCCACCAACGAGTGGGCGGTGATCGACCCGGGCCCGGCAGACGCGGCCCACGTCCAGGCGCTGCAGGCGGCCGCGCCCGGCCCCATCCGCTGGATCCTGGTCACGCACACGCACCTGGACCACTCGCCCGGCGCCGCGCCGCTGGCCACCGCCACGGGCGCCCAAGTGCTGGGCCGGCGCACGCCGCACGCGCAGTGGCAGGACGAGGCGTTCGCCCCCACGCGCGAGCTGCAAGAGGGCGAGCGCCTGGCGCTGGACGCGGGCACCACGCTGCGCGTGGTGCACACGCCCGGCCACGCATCCAACCACCTGTGCTATTTGCTGGAGGAGGAAGCCACCCTCTTCACCGGCGACCACGTGATGCAGGGCTCCACGGTGGTGATCAACCCGCCGGACGGCGACATGGGCGCTTACCTGGCGTCGCTGCGCCGCCTGCGCGACGAATTCGCGCCACTGCAGTGGCTGGCTCCCGGCCACGGCTTTCTCATCGCCAACCCGGCGCGGGTGTGGAATTTCCTGATCGCCCACCGCGAGCAGCGCGAGGCCAAGCTGCTGGCGGCGCTGGGCACCGAGCCTCAAACCCCCGACGCGCTGCTGCCCGTGGTGTACGACGACGTACCGCCCGCCAAGCACGCTGCGGCCCGCCGCTCCCTCCTGGCGGCCTTGCTCAAACTGCGCGCCGAAAATCGGGCTTTCGAAACTCCAGACCAGCGCTGGCGCCGGGCCTGAGCTTCAGAACATCGGCAACCGGAAACGACCACGGCGGCCGGGCCGCCGTTCCCGCCTACGCCGCCCGCGCGGGGCCTTGCTGCAGCAGCGCCAGCAAGGCGCCCAGGTCCACGGGCTTGCTCAGGTGGCCGTCGAAGCCGGCGTCGCGCGAACGGGAGCGGTCCTGGTCCTGCGCCCAACCGGTCACGGCCACCAGCAGCGGGCAGTCGGGGCCCAGGCGCTCGCGGGCGGCGCGGGCCACCTCGTGGCCGTCACGCCCCGGCATGCCGATGTCCAGCAGCGCCACCTGCGGGCGCTGCTGCTCCAGCAGCCGCAGCGCCTCGTTGCCGTCGGCGGCGCTGAGCACCTCGTGGCCGTGCAGCGCCAGCAGCGTGGACAGGCTGTCGCGCGCATCGGCGTTGTCGTCGGCCACCAGCACGCGCAAGGCGCCAGCCGGGCCGGCCGCGGGCGTCTCGGCCAAGGGGTTGGCGCTGCGCACCCGGCCCACGGGCACGCGCAGCGTGAACTCGCTGCCCTGGCCCACACCGGCGCTGGCCGCATCAATGCGCCCGCCGTGCAGCTCGGCCAGGCCACGCGACAGCGCCAGGCCTATGCCCAGGCCGCCGGCGCTGCGCTCGTCGTGCGCGGACACCTGCGAAAACATGCCGAACACGGTGGGCAGCACCTCGGCCGGAATGCCAATGCCGTTGTCGGCCACGCTCACCACCACCTCGGCGCCCTGCACCTGCGCGCGCAAGCGGATGTGGCCGCCGGGGTCGGTGTACTTGGCGGCATTGGTGAGCAGGTTGGAGAGGATCTGCGCCAGCCGCAGCGGGTCGGCCTCGAAGCACAGGGGCTCGTCCGGCGCCTCGACTTCCAGCCGGTGCTGCTTGGCGTCCAGCAGCGGGCGGGCGGTTTCGATAGCCGCATCCAGCACCGCGCGCAGCTCGGTGGCGCACTTGCGCAGCGCGAGCTTGCCGCGGGTGACGCGGGACATGTCGAGCAGGTCGTCCAGCAGCAGCGCCATGTGGCCGACCTGGCGGTCTATCACCTCGTGGCTCCAGCGCCGCTGCGCCTCGGTGGCGTTGGGTGCGCGCGAGACCTGTGCGGCCTGGCGTATGGGGGCCAGCGGGTTGCGCAGCTCGTGCGCGAGGGTGGCGAGGAACTCGTCCTTGCGCCGGTCCGTCTCGCGCAGCGCCTGCTCCTGGCGGCGGCTTTGCGTGACGTCGGTGAACCACACCGCCAGCCCCTGCGGCACCGGCGAGGCGATGACGTGGAAGCAGCGCCGCGCCGCGCCCGGGGGCTGCCAGTCGAAACCGCTGCCGCGGCCGGCGGCCGCGGCGGTGAGAAAGGGCTGCAGCGCTGCCTCGTCACCGCCCAGCGTGTCGCGCAGCAGTGCTTGCGCCGCAATGGAGCGACCCAACAGCGCCGCCGCGGCCGTGTTGGCGTAGGCCCAGCGCAGTTGCGGCGCGGCATCGGCCTCGGCGGCACCCTCGCAGGGCTCCAGGATGCCGAAGGGCAGCGGCGAGGAGGCCATCACGCCGGCCAGCCGCTCGTCAGCGCGTTGGGCGCGGCGCTGCGAGCGCTCGCGATCGGCGTGCACGGCGGCCTTGCGCGCGCAGATGTCGGCCAGGTGGCGAAGCCGCTCGTCAGGCTCGTCCGCATGGCTCAGGTAGACCGACATGGCGCCTATCACCTGCCCGTCCAGCGCGATCAGCGGGGTGCTGTGCACGCCGTGCACGCCCTGCTCGCGGGCCAGCGCATGCCATGGGGCGTAGCGCGGATCGGCCTGCACGTCGCGCACCACCACGCGGCGCGCGCTTTGCACGGCCTGGCCGCAGGCGCCGTCGCCGCGGCGCAGCCGGGAGAGCACCTGGCGGGTGTGCTCGGACAGGCCCTCGCCGGCGGCCACGCGCAGCGTGGAGGCGTCCGGCTCGCACAACAGCACCGCGCCCAAGCGGGCGCCGTGAAAACGGCAAAGGGTTTGCAAAATCAGGTGGAGCTGCTGCTCCAGCGAGCGCACCTCCAGCAGCCGGCTGCTGAGCTCGTGCAGCGCCTGCAGGTCCGTGACCTGGCGGCTGAGATCGGCGCGCTCCTGCCGCCCGGTGCCCAAGCACCGCAGCGGCCAGGCGCCGCGAAAGGAAAGAAACATGGCAGCCCGTCCTCGTCTGGACCATCAGCCTAGGGCTTGACGCCCGCGCGGCTGTAACAACATCGGCGCGGGACGGGCTCGTCCACCGCGCCCATCCCTGGACATGCAACGCGGGCGGCAGGCAGCCATGCAGCCCGGGCGGTCAAGTATGCGACAGGGCGCCGCGTCAGCGCGGCGGGGTGGGCGCCGGCGGGCCGCCGTCCACCGGCAGGGGCGGCGTGGCCGGTGCAGGCGGATTGGGATTGGGCGTGGGTTGGCGCTCGGCGTCGGTGGAGGGCATGGGGGGTGCCGGTTCCACGCTGCGCAGCTCGCGCAGCACGCCGCCGCCGGTGACGCTGCCGCTGGTGGCGCCGCTCTGTATGCGGCGCTCACACTCGGCCCGGTCAGCGGCTGGCAGCGGCTGGCAGCGCTGCAGGGCGTTTTGCGCGTAGCGGTCGTCGCTCACGGCCGCGGCGCCGCGGCGAGCGTGGCGCGCCTCCTGGTAGGCCGCGGCGGCTTCGCGCAGGCAGGTGGAGCGGTCCTGCCCCGACTGTCCGCTCGTGCACGCTGCGCGCTCGCGCTCGTAGGTGGCGCGCGCGTTGTCGGCAGCCGACACCACGGCCGCGCACCCTATGGAAGCCGTCACCAGGATCAAGAAGGTCTTCATGGCTGCACCTCTGACGCACCCCTAGCAGCCGGCGTGCCGCTGCTGCGTGGTGGGCCGGATTGAAGCCCTGTGCGGGGGCTTCGTCCATCGTGCGGGCGGGTGACGCCGGCAAGAAATCTTGTGCCTGGGCAACAGCCTGTAGAGCGCCCACGAGGAGGCGCACGGGGCGGCGCATGTGAACGCCGGGGCACACCCGGAAACAAAAACCCCGGCTGCCAGACCGCCGTGTCAACGGCGGCCGCCAGCCGGGGAGCGCGATGCGCGGCGCAGGGCGGGCCGCCTAGGGGCCCGCGCGCGGTCAGGCGTAGTTGTAGAAGCCGCGGCCCGTCTTGCGGCCCAAGCGGCCGGCCTGGACCATTTCACGCAGCAGCGGCGCGGGGCGGTACTTGGTGTCGCCGAAGCCCTCGTGGAACACTTCCATGATGCTGAGCATGGTGTCCAGGCCGATGAGGTCGGCCAGGGCCAGCGGGCCGATGGGGTGGTTGCAGCCCAGCTTCATGCCGGCATCGATGTCTTCCGCCGTGGCCAGGCCCTCCTGCAGCACGAAGATGGCCTCGTTGATCATCGGACACAGGATGCGGTTGACCACGAAGCCCGGGCTGTTCTTCACCGTCACGGGCGTCTTGCCCACCGCGTGGGCGAAGGCCGCGGCCAGGGCATGCGTGGCGTCCGAGGTCTGCAGGCCGCGAATGACTTCCAGCAGCCCCATGAGCGGCACGGGGTTGAAGAAGTGCAGGCCGATGCAGCGCTCGGGCTTGTCGAGCACGGCGGCGAGCTGCGTGATGGAGATGGACGAGGTGTTGGAGGCAATGACGGTCTCGTCGCCGACGATGCTCTCCACCTGGCGCAGGATGCGCAGCTTCAGGTCCGGGTTCTCGGTGGCGGCCTCGATGACAATCTGCGCGTCCTTGAGTTGCGCGTAGTCCGTGGTGCCGGTGACCAGCGCCAGCGCCGCGTCCTTTTGTGCGGCGGTGAGCTTTTCCTTCTTGACCAGGCGGTCCAGGCTGCCGGAGAGCGTCTTGACGCCGCGCTGCACCGCCTCGTCCGAGATGTCCACCATCACCACCTGGATGCCCGCCACGGCGCACACCTGCGCGATGCCATTGCCCATGGTGCCCGCGCCAATGACGCCGATGCGCTCGATCTTCATGCCTTCCCTTTCAACACTAGGTAAAAACGCTAAGACTACATGTATCGGCCGTTGCGCCGACACACGATCATTTCAAGATTCTTCGCCACGCGCGTCCGCTGCTGAAGAGCCCACCCTGACCGGGACCAGCCCCCACAGCGCGGCAAGCCTCTTCACCAAGCCTTTGGCCCCATGGCCATGCAAAGCACCCAGCAGTTCGGCCAAGGTGTACGGCGGGTGTTTCAAGTCACGTGCGGCCTGCTGTACCGCCAAGGCTGACGGCTCCGGGTGCATGTCATAGACCAGATCCAGGAATGCTCCCGGCCGCAGGACCTTGACTCCCTTTGTGCCCATGGGCCGCACAGCCATGTCAGCCGTGTTGAACGTCACCAGGAAGACGCTGCAAGCCGCTTCTGGGTCACCTTCCTCGTCGGCATAACGCCGCAGCGCCAATGCAGCCGCGGCAACGTGGCGGTCCTTCGCATCCACCGATGCCGGCACGGCGCTCATGTCCCGTTGGGCAACAGGCACCTGCCATTCCGGGCAGCAGCGCTTCATGGCTGCCAGGCGCCGCAGAACTGCTGTTTTTTCAAACCCGAGCACTGCCTGCATGTTTCGCACGTACTCGGCTTCAATTTCACCGCTCCAGTGCAGTGAAAACAATCGCTGGGCACGCAGATCCATGAGTACGTCGGACAGGCGTGGCGGCATCAGGACGCACGTGTCCAGCAGTACAAGCGTGTTGTCGGTATTCACCGCCCGGCGCGACGCTTGGCTGGGCGCGCTGGCGTCCCGGCACCAGCGGGGGCCTGGCGCCGGCCGGCATCCACGAAGTCGGCATCGGGGCGCGTATACAAGCCACCCGCCGATCCCGCCTCGCGCGGCGTGTCCGATACGTCGGCGACACGGGATTGCGCGGCAAAGTAAGTCTCCACCGCCGCACGACTGATGCGCCGGTGCCCTCCGTCCGTGACGGCGACTTCGCCCAGCTTGCCGGCATCGCACAGCATGGCCACGTGCGGGCGGCTGACCCCAAGCCGCGACGCAGCTTGCGCCGTGGTGAGCAGCACGTCGGCCTCAAGGGGCGAAGAAGCCGCAGCGGCCAAATCAGCAGCCGGCGCCTCGCCACCGCGGCTCTCGTCGCCCAGTTCCAGGGTCGCCAGCCGGCCCACCATGGCCATGCGCAGCCGCCTTCCTTCCTCGGTGCGGGCACTCAGTGACGCCTCCAGTGCCCGCGCCACGAGGCTTTTGAGGTGATTGCGCAAACGCGGCGAAACCAGGCCAGTGCCGCCATCCGATACATCGACCTCTTCAAGGTCCATCACCACCCGTCGACCCTTGCCAACCGGCACTTCCACGATGTGGTTGGCCAGGGCTTCGCCGACTGCATCAGCCAGCGGCCCAAGCGGGTCCGCGTTGCGCGCCGCCGCAACGCCGCCGGTACTGCGGGTGGAAGACGTGGAAGATGTGGTCTGACGGGGCATGAGCTGGCTCCAAGGCAGGAGCACTTTAACAGTAAAACGAAAATCTCGAAAAAATCAAAAAGGCATTTCAGTTTCCAGACCTGCATTGCCCAGCGGCAATGCGCCGGCCCAGGCCCGGGCCCGGGCCCGGGCCACTCAGGCTCACATGCTTCGCCGGTACTGCCCGCCCACTTCAAACAGCGCGTGCGTGATCTGCCCAAGCGAGCACACGCGCACCGCGTCCATCAGCACGTCGAACACGTTCTCGCCCTCGATCACGGCCTGCTGCAGCCGCTTCAGCATGGCCGGCGCTTCGCCGGCGTGGCGGGCGTGGAAGTTGGCCAGGCGCTGCAGTTGCGACTGCTTTTCGTCCTCCGTGGAGCGCGCCAGCTCGATGTGGTCCGGCACCGGCTCGCCGTGCGGGTTGCGGAAGGTGTTGACGCCGATGATGGGATGCTCGCCCGTGTGCTTGAGCATCTCGTAGTGCAGGCTCTCTTCCTGGATCTTGCTGCGCTGGTAGCCGGTTTCCATCGCACCGAGCACGCCGCCGCGCTCGGCAATGCGCTCGAACTCGGACAACACCGCCTCCTCGACCAGCTCCGTGAGCTCGTCCAGGACGAACGCGCCCTGGTTGGGGTTCTCGCATTTGGCCAGGCCCCACTCGCGGTTGATGATCAACTGGATCGCCATGGCGCGGCGCACGCTCTCCTCGGTGGGCGTGGTGATGGCCTCGTCGTAGGCGTTGGTGTGCAGCGAGTTGCAGTTGTCGTAGATGGCGATCAGCGCCTGCAGCGTGGTGCGTATGTCGTTGAAGGCGATCTCCTGCGCGTGCAGGCTGCGGCCGCTGGTCTGGATGTGGTACTTCAGCTTTTGCGAGCGGTCGTTGGCGCCGTAACGGTCGCGCAGGGCCACGGCCCAGATGCGGCGGGCCACGCGGCCCAGCACCGTGTACTCCGCATCCATCCCGTTGCTGAAGAAGAAGCTCAGGTTGGGCGCGAAGTCGTCGATGTGCATGCCGCGCGCGAGGTAGGCCTCCACCAACGTAAAACCGTTGGACAGCGTGAAGGCGAGCTGGCTGATGGGGTTCGCGCCCGCCTCGGCGATGTGGTAGCCCGAGATCGAGACGGAATAGAAATTGCGCACCCCGTGCTGGACGAACCACTGCGCGATGTCGCCCATCACCTTGAGGCTGAACTCGGTGGAGAAGATGCAGGTGTTCTGGCCCTGGTCCTCCTTGAGGATGTCGGCCTGCACCGTGCCGCGCACGTTGGCCAGCACCCACGCGCGAAGCTGCGCCGCCTCTTCAGCCGTCGGCTCGCGGCCCTTGTCGGCCTTGAAGCGTTCGAGCTGCTGGTCGATCGCCGTGTTCATGAACATGGCCAGGAGGGTCGGCGCCGGCCCGTTGATGGTCATGGACACCGAGGTGCTCGGGTCGCACAGGTTGAAGCCGTCGTAGAGGACTTTCAAATCGTCCAGCGTGGCGATGCTCACGCCGGAGTTGCCCACCTTGCCGTAGATGTCCGGGCGCGGGTCGGGGTCGGCGCCGTAGAGGGTGACGGAGTCGAAGGCGGTGGACAGGCGCTTGGCCGGCATGCCGTCGGACAGGAGCTTGAAACGCCGGTTGGTGCGGAAGGCGTCGCCCTCGCCGGCGAACATGCGCGTCGGGTCCTCGTTCTCGCGCTTGAAGGGGAAGGTGCCCGCGGTGTAGGGGAAGCTGCCCGGCACGTTCTCCAGCAGCAGCCACTTCAGCAGCTCGCCATGGTCCTCGTACTGCGGCAGGACGACCTTGCGCACCTTGTTGCCGGACAGCGTGGTGTGCGTGAGCGCGGTGCGGATTTCCTTGTCGCGGATTTTCACGACGTACTCGTCGCCCGCGTAGGCCTTCACCACCTCCGGCCACTGCGCCAGCAGCTTCGCGGCCTTGGCGTCCTGCTGTTGTGCGCGCACCTCGGCGAGCTGCAGCACGGTCTTGCGGGCACCGTCGCGGGTGGGGTCCGCCTCGTGCAGCATGCGCGCGCTCTCGCGCAACTGCTGCAGCTCGCGCGCGAGCCTGGCTTGGGCGCGGGCGCGCTGCTTGTAGCCACGCACCGCCTCGGCGATGTCGGCCAGGTAGCGCGTGCGCGCCGCCGGGACGATGGCCATGCCCTGCGTGCTGTGGCGCGTGTTCACCGGCGGCAGCCGGCCCTCGCGCAGCGGCAGGCCCAGCTCGGCCAGGCGCGCCTTCAGCGCCTGGTACAGCGCGGTAACGCCGTCGTCGTTGAAGCGGCTGGCCATGGTGCCGAAGACGGGCATCTCTTCCGGCCGCCTGCAGAAGTCCTCGCGGTTGCGCTGCACCTGCTTGGCCACGTCGCGCAGGGCGTCCAGCGCGCCCTTGCGGTCGAACTTGTTGATGGCCACGAACTCGGCGAAGTCCAGCATGTCGATTTTTTCGAGCTGGCTGGCGGCGCCGAACTCCGGCGTCATCACGTACATGGGCACGTCCACCAGCGGCGCGATGGCGGCGTCGCCCTGGCCTATGCCGGAGGTTTCCACGATCACGAGGTCGAAGCCCGCGCACTTGCAGGCGGCAATGACGTCCGGCAGCGCGGCGCTGACCTCGCTGCCCGCGGCGCGCGTGGCCAGGCTGCGCATGTACACGCGCGCGCCCGCCTGCCAGGGGCCGATGGCGTTCATGCGGATGCGGTCGCCCAGCAGCGCGCCGCCGCTCTTGCGCCGCGAGGGGTCTATGGAGACGACGGCGATGCGCAAGGCGTCGTCCTGGTCCAGGCGCAGGCGGCGGATCAGCTCGTCGGTGAGGCTGCTCTTGCCCGCGCCGCCGGTGCCGGTGATGCCCAGCACGGGCACGCGACGCTGGGCGGCGCCGTCGTGCAGCGCCTTCACGAGGTCCGTGTCCGCCGCGCCGCCTTCCAGCGCCGTGATGAGTTGCGACAGCGCGCGCCAGGCGGCGTCGGAATGCCCCTGGACCGCCGCGATGTCCGCGGGCGCGGCGTCGCAGAGGTCGCGGTCGCAGCGCATGAGCATCTCGCCGATCATCCCTTGCAGGCCCATGCGCTGGCCGTCCTCGGGGCTGTAGATGCGCGTGACGCCGGCCTCTTGCAACTCGCGGATTTCGGCCGGGACGATCACGCCGCCGCCGCCGCCAAAGACGCGGATGTCCGCCCCGCCCCGTGCGCGCAGCAGCTCCACCATGTACTTGAAGAACTCGACGTGCCCGCCCTGGTAGGAGCTGACGGCGATGCCGTGCGCGTCCTCCTGCAGCGCGGCGGTGACGATGTCGTCCACCGAGCGGTTGTGGCCCAGGTGGATCACTTCCGCGCCCATGCCCATGAGGATGCGCCGCATGATGTTGATGGAGGCGTCGTGCCCGTCGAACAGCGAGGCGGCGGTGACGAAGCGCAGCCGGTGCACCGGGCGGTACTCGGCGAGCGACTTGAATTCGGCGGACAAATCGGTCATGGCGGCGTCTCCTGGCTGTAGCTCTTGTCTGGAGCGCGACGATAGGCCGCTTGCGCCCGTCGCGCGATGGTCTGCGGCATCAACCGTGTTGGCAGTTTTTGCCAGTCCCCGGCCGCTAGACTGGCCGGAAATTTTCACTTTGAACCCCATGCGCTCCAGCAGCGAAGCCGCCATTGCCGCGCTACCCGCCGCCACGCCCGTGGAGGAAAAGGACACCGTTTCGGTGGCCTTCGTCGCAGCCGCGCTGGCGCGGCTCACCGAGCCGGCGCGCGCGCGCGCCCTGGCCGCCGCCGGCATACAGGCCGAGCTGCTGCGCACGCCGCAAGCGCGCGTGACGGCCGACGCCTTCGCCGCGCTGTGGCTGGCGGCGGCGCGCGAGCTGGACGACGAGTTCTTCGGCCTGGACGCCCGCCGCATGAAGTCCGGCAGTTTCAAACTGCTCTGCCGCTCGCTGCTGCCGGCACGGGACCTGGGGCAAGGGCTGCGGCGGGTGCTGCAGGGTTTCAATTGCCTGCTGGACGACGTGGGCGGCGAGCTTCTACAGCGCGGGGACGAGGCCGTGGTCACGCTGCACAACCGCGTGGCCGAGGCCGAGGCCCACCGCTTCGCCGCCGAGACTTTCCTGGTGCTCGTCCACGGCCTGATGTGCTGGCTGGCCGGGCGGCGCGTTCCCCTGCGCTGGGCGCGTTTCGACTACCCGCGGCCGGCGCACGCGCGCGAGTACGCGGCCATGTACTCGCCGGAGTCCGCCTTCGAGGCGGCGGAAACCGCCATCGCCTTCGACGCCGCGCTGCTGGCCGTGCCGGTGGCGCAGGACGAGCGCAGCCTGAAAGCGTTCCTGGCGGCGGCGCCGCGCTCCGTCTTCCTGAAATACCGCAATGAGGAAGGCATGGCCGCCCGCGTGCGCCGCCGCCTGAAGCCTTGCGTGGAATCCGGGGCCGAGTGGCCGCAATTTGAAACCGTCGCGGCCGAGCTACACCTGAGCGCCAACACGCTGCGCCGCCGCCTGGACGCCGAGGGCGCGAGCTACCAGGGCATCAAGGACGCGCTGCGCCGCGACGCGGCCATCCACTTGCTCACCGGCAGCCGGCTGAGCGTGGAGGCCATCGCCGCGCGCCTGGGCTACGAGGACGCCAGCGCCTTCCACCGAGCCTTTCGCAAGTGGCTCAACACGCAGCCGGGCGAATACCGGATGCGGGCCGCTCCACCGCCATCCACCTGAAGTACCCGATGAATTCAACGATCGACCAGCTGCCCGTCTACGACGCAGCCGAAACCGCCGCCGCGCTGGACTACCCCGCGCTGGTGGCCGCCATCGCCACCGCCGCGCTGGACGTTGAAACCGGCGCCATCACCAGCCCCGAGCGCCAGGTGCTGCCCCTGGGCCCTGGCGGCGTGATGCTGAGCATGCCGGCCACGGCCGCCGACATCGGAATCCACAAGTTGGTGAATGTGCAGCCCGCCAACGCGCGGCGCGGCCTGCCGACCATCCACGGCACGGTGACGGTGTTCGACGCCACCACGGGCCGCCCCTTGGGCGTGCTGGACGGCCCCACCGTCACGGGACGGCGCACGGCGGCCGTCTCGCTGCTGGCCCTGCAGCGGCTGCTGCCGGCGCCGCCCAAGGCGGTACTGCTGTTCGGCACGGGCACGCAGGCGGTACACCACGTGCAGGCGCTGCACGCGATTTACCCGGACACCACGCTGTGGGTGAAAAGCCGCAGCCTCGAAGCTGCCCAGGCCTTCTGCGACCAGCAACGCGCGCTGCACAAGGACATGCGCCCCTGCGGCGACGGGCTGCCGCAAGACTTCGACGCCGTCATCACGCTCACCACCAGCACCGAGCCCGTCTATGACGAAGCCGCCCGCCCCGGCCGCCTGGTCGTGGGCGTGGGCGCCTTCAAGCCGGAAATGGCCGAGATCGGCCAGCCCACGCTGGACGGCAGCGACCTCTACGCCGACGACCCCGCCGGTGCCCGCCACGAGGCCGGCGACCTGCTGCGCGCAGGCGTGGACTGGTCCCGCGTCGCCTCGCTGGCGCATGCCGTGCGCGAGCCGGCCGATTTCAACCGTCCCATCGTCTTCAAGAGCGTCGGTTGTGCCGCCTGGGATTTGGCCGCCGCGCGCGTAGCCATTTTCAATCTCGGCCTGACCCCGCAATCCTGAATTCACGCCTTACTCCTCCAGCATTACCGGAGCCCCCATGCTGAATTTCACCCGCACCCTCCAGACGATTGACGCCCATACCGGCGGTGAGCCGCTGCGCATATTGGTTTCAGGCATGCCGCCGGTGCCGGGCAGCAACATCCTGGAAAAGCGCGCCTGGCTGAAGGCAAATCGCGACGACCTGCGCCAATTCTTGATGAACGAGCCGCGCGGCCATGCCGACATGTATGGCGCCTATTTATTGCCGCCCACCACGCCGCAGGCCGATTTCGGCGTGGTATTCATACACAACGAAGGCTACAGCGACATGTGCGGCCACGGCATCATTGCCCTCGGCAAGGTGCTGGTGGAAATGGGTTACGTCGAGCGGACGGCGCCAGCCACGCGCATAGGCTTCGACGCGCCGGCCGGCTTCATAGAGGCGCACGTCGAGTGGGACGGCACGCGCGCCGGCGCGGTGACGTTCAGGAACGTTCCCGCCTTCATATTCATGCGGGATCTGGAAGTCGAAACACCGAATTTTGGCCGTATCACCGGCGACATCGTTTTCGGCGGTGCCTTTTATTACTACATCAACGGCGATCAGGCCAATCTTGAAATCAAGCCGGAACAGGTTCGCTCATTGATTCAATTGGGCGCGGAAACCAAGGCGGCGGTGAAGGAGAAAATTCAAATCCGGCATCCGCTGGAGCCGGGCCTGAATGAGCTTTACGGCACCATCATCGACGGCAAACCCAATTGCGGGGGCGTGGACCAATCCAACGTCTGCATATTCGCCGACCGGGAAGTGGACCGATCGCCCACGGGCACCGGCACGTCCGGGCGGGCCGCGCAGTTGTTCCTGCGCGGCCAGTTGGGACTGAATGAACCCTATGTGAACGGCAGCATCGTGGGCAGCCGCTTCACCGTCCGCGTGACCGAGGCTGTGAAAGTGGGCGACCTGGACGGCGCCATCACCGAGGTCACGGGCACGGCCCACGTCAGCGGCTTCAACCAGTGGGTGCTGGAGGATTCGGACCCCTTCCCCACCGGCTTCTTCCTGCGCTGAGCCGGGCCCGCCGTCAGGCGTTGCTGCCGCCGGCCGCCTGCAGCTTGTCCTGGGTGCGCAACTCGAAATCGCTGGCGTCGTGGCGCTCGTGCAGTTGCTCCGCCGGATCGCCAAAGGTGCGGTTGACCATGCGGCCGCGCCGCACGGCCGGGCGCTCGGCGATCTCGCGGGCCCAGCGCATCACGTGCGTGTAGCTGGGCGCATCCAGGAATTCGGCCGCGCCATAGACCTGGTTGAGCACCAGCGCGCCGTACCAGGGCCAGATCGCCATGTCGGCGATCGTGTAGGCCTCGCCGGCCATGAACCGGTGCTCGCCCAGGCGGCGGTTGAGCACGTCGAGCTGCCGCTTGGCCTCCATGGCGTAGCGGTTGATGGCGTACTCGAATTTCTCGGGCGCGTAGGCGTAGAAGTGGCCGAAGCCGCCGCCCAGCAGCGGGCCCGCCCCCATCTGCCAGAACAGCCAGGACAGGCACTCGGTGCGTCCGGGCAGATCCTGCGGGATGAAGGCGCCGAACTTGTCCGCGAGGTAGAGCAGGATGGAGCCCGACTCGAAGACGCGGATGGGCGTCTCCTGGCTGCGGTCCACGAGGGCCGGGATCTTGGAGTTGGGATTCACCTCCACGAAACCGCTGCCGAACTGGTCGCCCTCATTGATGCGGATGAGCCAGGCGTCGTACTCCGCGCCGCTGTGGCCTGCGGCCAGCAGCTCCTCCAGCAGGATGGTCACCTTCACCCCGTTGGGCGTGGCCAGCGAGTAGAGCTGCAGCGGGTGTTCGCCCACCGGCAGCGCCTTGTCGTGCGTTGGGCCGGCGATGGGACGGTTGATGTTGGCGAAAGAGCCGCCGCTGGCGGCCTCCCATTTCCAGACCTTGGGCGGGGTGTAGGGTGCGTCGGCCATCAGGGCTCCTGTCGGTGGGGTAAAGCAGGCGAAGTCGCCTTTGTACCCACCGGCGGCGGTGCAACCCGCATGCCTTGGCGGCCAAGCAACACGGGCCCCGGCACGGAGCCCGCGTGGTTGGCCTTGGCCTTACTTCAGCAGGTCCACCTCGAAGGCCACCAGGTCTTCGTAGACCTCGCGGCGGCGGATCAGGCGCATCTCGCTGCCGTCCACCAGCACCTCGGCCGGGCGGCCGTGCGAGTTGTAGTTGCTGGCCATGCTCATGCCGTAGGCGCCGCAGGAAAACACCGCCAGCAGGTCGCCGCTCTTCATGGCCGGCAGCGAGCGCCCAAGCGCCAGGTAGTCGCCCGTCTCGCAGATGGGGCCCACCACGTCCACCTTCTCCAGCCCCTGGGCCGGCAGCCGGGCCACGGCTTCCCAGTCGCCCGTGAAGCCGTCGTGCTGCGCGGGCCACATCAGGTGGAAGGCGCCGTACAGCGTGGGCCGGATCAGCGTGTTCATGCCCGCGTTGACGATGGCGATCTTGTGGTCCCAGCCCTGCTTCATGTACTCGACCTGGCACAGCAGCAGGCCCGCGTTGGCCACCACCGAGCGGCCGGGCTCGACCACGAATTTCTTGCCGCGTGCACGGAAACCCTGCAGCCGCTCGGCAATCGCCTGGCCGATTTCCAGCACCGGGCGGAAACTCTGCCCCGGCGAGGCATAACTCACCGGATAACCGCCGCCGACGTTGATGTAGCGGATTTCCCGGCCCGCGGCGGCCAGGCGCTGCTCCATCTGCTCCAGCGCCTCGATGGCCAGCAGGTAAGGCGAGGCTTCCGACAGCGGCGAGCCCAAATGCACGTGCAGGCCGCAAATGTCCACATGTTCAAAGCCGCCGTCGGCAATGATTTTCTCGGCGTGGTGCAGCGGAATGCCGAACTTGGTTTCCCGCCCGCCCGTCGAGGTCTTGGCGTGGGTGGTCTCGTCGGCCACGTCGGGGTTCACGCGCAGCGCCAGCTGCACCTTGCGGCCCAGCCCGCCGGAGATCTCGTTGATGCGCTCCAGCTCCGCCGTGGACTCCACGTTGAACATCAGCACGCCCTGCTGGATGGCCAGCGTCAGCTCCTCGCGCGACTTGCCCACGCCGGCGAACACGATCTTTTCAGGCGGCGCGCCGGCCTGCAGCGCGCGGCGCAGCTCGCCGCCGCTGACCACGTCCAGCCCCGCGCCATGGTCCACCAGCAGTTTCAGCACGCTCAGGTTGGGACAGGACTTCACCGAGAAGCACACCAGCGGGTCTATGGCCGCGAAAGCCTTCTGGATGGTGCCCAGGCCCTCGCGCAGCGCCTGCGCCGAGTACACGTAGGCGGGCGTGCCGTGCGCCTGCGCCACGTCGCGCGCGCTCAAGCCCTCCACCATCAGGGTTCCGTCCTGATAATAAAAATTCGACATCCCAAAACTCCTGGCCACCGGCCCAATCGGCCTCATCGGCCGGCAATTCAATAGCGCACCCGCGCGGCAAATCAACTGGCTTTTCCAGGCCCAGCACCCGCCCAATATTTGGAATATTTATATATTCCATGATTGACGAAGGCGCCACCCACCCTATTCCGCCGCAACCATCAAAATATTGACCAAGCCAACTCGGATATTCAATATCCGAAAATCAACCTCGTTTTGCGACCATCAATTTGAAGCAGAATTTGTGCGCGCAGGCCGGAAAATCAAAAATTCTACCACGCAACCATACCGAGCCAGGAGCGCCCGGGGCGGCCGCGTGCCATTGCGCACGCCTGCCGCAGCGACGTTCACCCTCCTGCCATGGACCGCCTGACGCCGGGATTACACTCGCGCCCATTTTTGGACAGCGCTGTCCCACCCTGTGTCCAGCGACGGGCGGCGCACAAGCGGGATTTGAAGATGCAATTGGGAATGGTGGGACTGGGCCGCATGGGCGGCAACATCGTGCGTCGGCTCATGCGTGCCGGGCACGAGTGCGTGGTGTTCGATGCCGACGCGGCGACCGTGGACCGGATCGCCGCCGAGGGCGCCCGCCCCGCGGCCGACCTGGACGCGCTGGTGGCGCAGCTCCAGGCACCGCGCGCCGTGTGGGTGATGCTGCCGCACGGCCGCGTCACCGAAGAGACGATCGCCGCGCTGGCCGCGCGGCTGTCGCCCGGCGACGTGATCATCGACGGCGGCAACACCCATTTCCACGACGACGTGCGGCGCGCGGCCGGGCTGCGCGAAAAGGGCCTGGAGTACCTGGACGTCGGCACTAGCGGCGGCGTGTGGGGCCTGGATCGCGGCTACTGCCTGATGATCGGCGGCGAGGCCCCGGTGGTGCAGCGCCTGGCGCCGCTGTTTGAAGCCCTGGCGCCCGGCGTGGGCGACATCGCCCGCACCCCGGCGCGCACCGAGTCGGCCGAGACCGCCACCGCCGAGCGCGGCTGGCTGCACTGCGGCCCGGCCGGCGCGGGCCACTTCGTGAAGATGATCCACAACGGCATCGAGTACGGAATGATGCAGGCCATGGCCGAGGGCTTCGACATCATGCGCAGCGCCAGCAAGCCGCAGGTGCCGGCCGAGCGCCGCTACGAGCTGCCGCTGGCCGACATCGCCGAGCTCTGGCGCCGCGGCAGCGTGGTGTCGAGCTGGCTGCTGGACCTGGCCGCCGACGCGCTGGCCGAGAACGAGAGCCTCTCCAACTTCTCCGGCGTGGTGCAGGACTCCGGCGAAGGCCGCTGGACGGTGGAAACCGCCATCGAGGAGGCCGTGCCCGCCGAGGTGCTCACCGCGGCGCTGTTCACGCGCTTTCGCTCGCGCCAGGACCACACCTACGCGGAGAAGGTGCTGTCGGCGCTGCGTTTCAAATTCGGCGGGCACGTCGAGATCAAGAAGTAAGCCGCGCACGCAACGAAAAACGCCCGGACACCGCGTGTGACGCGGCGCCCGGGCGCGCGGGTGGGGCGCGGCGAGCCGGCGCGGCCGGGCTCCCGGCCTGCGCGGGCTGCAGCCGCTGCTCACAGCTCCTTGAGCAGCTTCTGCACCTCTTCCTGGGCGTTGAAGTCCTTGCCCAGCTTGGACAGCTCCACCAGCTCCGTGCGGGCCTCGTTGCGCTTGCCGGCGTCCAGGTACAGCCGCGCCAGGTTCAGCCGCCAGGTGGGCTCCTTGGCGTCCAGCGCCACCAGCTTCTTCTGCAGCTCCAGCGCCTTGTCGGTCTGCTTGGCCGCGGCCAAGGCGGTGGCCAGCGTGTCCATGAAGGCGGGGGTGTCGGGGCGCAGCTTGTTGGCCTTCTCGGCCGTGGCCAGCGCCTCGGCGCGCTTGAGCTGCACCTGCACCCAGGCCAGGTTGTTCAGGACGATGGGATCGTCCTGGCGCAGCTTGAGCGCCTCGTTGAGCCGCGTCTCGGCCGTGGGGAAGTCGCGCTGGGCCAGGGACACCTCGCTGAGGTGGAACATGAAGCCGCCGTCCTTGGCGTGGTCGGCCATCCACTTGTTGGCGAAGGCGGCGGCGCCGGCCTTGTCCTCCTGCGCCAGCAGCGCGCTGTGCACCTTCACGGCCGCGGCCGTGCTGTCGGGCTGCTGGGCGAGCGCCGCGCGGTAGGCCGCCGTAGCTTCGCGCCAGTGGCGCTGCGAGCCCTCGATGTCGCCTTCGAGCACCAGGCCGGCCACGGCCATGTCCTTTTCCTTCTGCAGCGCGCGCGCCGTGGACAGGGCCTGCGCCGGCTTGCCCGCGGCCAGGTAGGCCGCCACCGCGCGCTGCGCCACGTTGAAGTCGCGCGGCGCCAGCGAGCGCGCGCGCTCCACCGCGGACAGCGCCGCGTCGTAGTTCTTGGCCGCCAGGTGCACCTCGGCCAGCATGAGCTGCGCCTGCACCGAGTTGGGCTGCTTGGTGGCCACCTGGTTCAGGCTGCTGACGGACTGGTTGAAGTCGCCGCTGAGCGCCTGCACGCGCGCCAGCGCGGCCAGCAGCGCGGGGTTGTCCGGCAGCGCGGCCACGCCCTCCTGCGCGGCCACCAGCGCCGCGGCGTTGTCCTTGAGCGCCAGGTGCTGCTCCACCAGCGCCAGCCGCGCGGTCTGGTCGCCGGGGTTGGCGCGCACGGCCTCCTGCAGCGCCTTGGTCACCGCCGGCGCGGGCTCGCCGGCGGCCTGGCGTATGCGCGCCAGCGCCAGCATGGCGCCCACGTTGTGCGCGTCGGCCTTGAGCACGCCGTCAAAGCGCTTGCGCGCGGCGTCGAACTGCTTGTCGCGCACGTCCAGCTCGGCCAGGGCCGCGGCGGCCTGCAGGTTGGCGGGCTCGGCCTTGAGCACCTGCTCCAGGCTCTGGCGCGCCTTCTCCGGCTGCTTGAGCGCGAGCTGCACCTGCGCGCGCAGCAGCGGCGCCAGGGCCTTGCCGTCGGCTTTCTTCTCCAGCGCGTCGATGGCGGCGAGGGCCGGCTCGAACTCGCGCCGGCGCATGCGCTCGTTGATGAGCGCGAGGTCGGCCGTGGCGCCCTGGTCGCCCGCGGCGGTGGACTGCAGCACCTCCAGCGCCGAGGCGTCGCCGCGCGCGAGCTGGTTGAGCGCCAGCGCCACGCGCGTGCGCTTGTCGGCCGGGTCCAGCGCCGCGGCGCGCTTGAACAGCGCCTCGGCGCGCGCGAGGTCGCCCTTTTGCTGGTAGGCCTGCGCGGACAGGTTGAGCGCCGCCAGGGCGGGCGACTTGTCTTCCACCAGCGGCTGCAGCGTGGCCAGCGCCTTGTCGGTCTCGCCCGCGCGCAGCAGCGCCTGGGCCAGGGCCTGGCGCACGGGCACGGAATCGGGCACCTGCGCATTGGCCTTGGTGAAGTAGGCGATGGCCTGCGCCAGCGCGCCGTCCTCGTACTCCACGCTGCCGGCCAGTTGCAGCGCGTAAGGGTGGTTGGGCGCGACCTTGAGCACGGCCTGCAGCGCCTCGCGCGCGCCCTTGATGTCGCGCTTGCGCAGCGCCGACTGCGCCTCCAGCAGCCGCGTCTGCGGGTGCTCGGGGAACTGGTTCTTGAGCGCGGCGAGCTGCTTGTCGGCCTCGTCGTACTTCTTTTGCTGGTTGAGCAGGCCGATGTAGCCGCCATAGCCGGCCATGAGGTCCTTGCGCAGCGCCAGCGCCTGCTGGTAGGCCTGCGCGGCGGCGTCCATGTCCTCGGCCGCCTGGGCCAGCGCCGCCTGCAGCAGCAGCGCCTCGGGCGACTTGGGATGCTGCGCCAGCACGTCCTGCACCATCTTGCGCGCGCCGGGCAGGTCCGGCTTGGATGCCAGCAGCCGCACCTGCAGCAGTTGCGCGGCCATCAGCTTCGGGTCCAGCGCCAGCGCGGCCTCGATCTCGGCCTGGCCGCGCTCGCGGTCGTTGAGCGTGAGGTGCGCCTGCGCCAGCGCGGCGTGCAGCGCGGCCTGCGCTTCGGGGCGCGACAGCGACGCGTGCGCATAGCGCGCCAGCACCTGGTCGGCCTTGCCCTGCACCAGCAGCACGTTGGCCATGAGGGGCACGGCGTCGTCCTGCACGCCGCCGAGCTCCAGCGCCTTGGACACCTGCACCTCGGCAGCCACCACGTCGCCCTGGTCCAGCAGCGCACGGCCCAGCAGCACGCGGGCCTCGGCCAGGTCAGGAGACTTCTGCAGCGCGTTCTTGAGCTGGATGGCGGCGGCCTTGGGGTCGTTTTGCTCCAGGTAGCCGCGGGCGGAGGCGATGAGCGCCGTGGGGTCCTTGTCCTCGCCGCAGCCCAGCAGCGCGGCGGAGGACAGCAGGCATAGCGACAGGGACAGCGAAAGTCGGCGGGAAGTCTTCATGGCGCAGCGGCGCGCCGCGCGGCGCGGGGCCGGCGGCGCAGCCAATCTTGTTCGGTGGTTGCGTGAACACGTTCCCGGCGCCGCCTGCACCGCGGCGGCCGCGAGGCCGCCACGCGCGCGAGGGGCCGCACCCGGAACGTGGTTCGCAAGTCTTGCCCACGCCACGGCTGCGCTTGCGCCCGCCGGGACAGGGTTTTCGTGCCGCTTTTCTCGCTTGCGCGCCCTTCCGCGGCGGCCGTGGCGGCGGCAGCGGCGCGCAGGCCGCGCCCGGGGCGTTGCGGCGCGGCGCGGCGTGTGCATTCCGTGGCAGCTTTGTGAGCCTCGTCATGGCCAGGTGCCCGGGGCGCCCCTTACAGTGCCCGAGGTGTGCACGGCGCTGCCGCAGCGGCCGCGCACGCATCGCCCGGGACGGCGATCCAGTTCCCATTTCCCGCCGGCGGCCTCGGCCCAGCACGGCCGATGCCCACCTTCACCATGTCCCAAAGCACCGTCCTCATCGTCGACGACAACCCGGAAAACCTCACCGTGCTGGGCGAGCTGCTGTGCGGCCCGTACCGCGTGCGCGCGGCCAACTCCGGAGCGCGGGCCCTGCGGCTGGCGGCGCAGCCGCCCGTGGCCGACCTGGTGCTGCTGGACATCATGATGCCGGAGATGAACGGCTACGAAGTGCTGCAGCGGCTGCGCCAGGAACCCGCCACGCGCGACGTGCCCGTGATCTTCATCACCGCCATGGACGCCGTGGAGGACGAGCAGCGCGGCCTGACCCTGGGCGCGGTGGACTACATCACCAAGCCGCTGCACCCGGCCATCGTCCTGGCGCGGGTGCAGACGCACCTGGAGCTCAAGCGCGCGCGCGACCTGCTGCGCCGCGACAACGCGCTGCTTGAAGCCGAGATCTCGCGCCGCATGCACGAGAACCAGGTGGTGCAGGACGTCACCATCCGCGCCCTGGCCCGCCTGGCCGAGACGCGCGACAACGACACCGGCAACCACATCCTGCGCACCCAGGAGTACGTGCTGGCGCTGGCGCGGCGCGCCGCGGCGCTGCCGCGCCTGGCCGCGCAGCTCGGCGAGCACGCCATCGCGCTCATCGCCAAGTCCGCGCCGCTGCACGACATCGGCAAGGTCGGCATCCCCGACCACATCCTGCTCAAGCCGGGGCCGCTCACGGCCGAAGAATGGGCGGTGATGAAGACCCATGCCGCGCTGGGCGCCGCGGCCATAGACCGCGCCGTGGACGACCTGCACGAGCCCGTGGAGTTCCTGGCCTACGCGCGCCAGATCGCGCTGCACCACCACGAGCGCTGGGACGGCAGCGGCTACCCCGAGGGGCTGGCCGGCGACGCCATCCCGCTGGCCGCGCGGCTCATGGCGCTGGCCGACGTGTTCGACGCCCTCATCTCGCGCCGCGTGTACAAGGCGCCCATGCCGGCCGAACGGGTGCGCGACATCCTGGCGGCCGAGCGCGGGCGGCATTTCGATCCCGACCTGCTGGACCTCTTCCTGGCCGACTACGCGCACTTCTGCGACATCGCCTGCCGCTACCCGGACGAGTCCGACGCCACCGATGCGCTGGCCACGCGCTGACGACGTGAACCGCACCACGGGGCCGACTCCCGGCGAGGCCACCGAGCGGGCACGCCGCCACGCGCTGCGCCTGGCGCTGGCCTATGGCGCCCTGGGCTCGGCCTGGATCTGGGGGTCGGACTGGCTGCTGGCGCAACTGCGCCTGGAGCCGGACTGGCTGCTGCAGTTGAGCGCGCTCAAGGGCTGGATGTTCGTGGGCGTGACGGCGGTGCTGCTGTACAGGCTGGTGGTGCGCAGCGCCGGGCCCTCGCGCAGCGCCAGCAACACCACGGCGCCGCGCCTGCTGCCGCTGCTGGCCATGACCGTGGTGGTGTCCAGCATCACCGGGCTGGTGCTGTTGAGCAACTACGAGGAGCGCCGCAAGGAGCAGGTGCGCCAGATCGAGACGGTGGCCGAGCGCCAGGCCGCGCAGCTCTCCAGCTGGTTCTCCTACCGCAAGTCGCAGGCCCGCTTCGTGCGCTCCAGCCCCGTGTACGCCAGCCACTACCAGCGCTGGCGCAACGGCGACACCGAGGCGCTGCAGCAGTTGCTGCAGCGCGTGTCGGCCATGCGGCTGGCCTTCGGCCACCACGCCGTGATGCTGTACGACGACAGCGGCGAGCTGCTGTCCACCGAGAGCGCGCAGCCCGGCGAGGACAGCGAGGGGCTGCAGGCCGTGGTGCAGCAGGCGCTGGCCAGCGGCGACATCCTGCAGCACACCAGCCTGGACCCGCCCACCGGCACGCCGTGGCTGGACATGGTGGTGCCGCTGGTGGGCCAGGGCGCTCCGGCGCAGCTGGCCGTGGTGCTGCGCGTGGACCTGGGCGACTCGCTGCTGGACATGCTGGGCGGCTGGGCCACGGACACGCGCAGCGGCCGCTCGCTGCTGCTGCGCCGCCAGGGCGACGTGCTCACCAACCAGCTCGACGGCCAGGCGCTGCCGATGTCCACGCCGCAACTGCTGGCCGGGCGCGCGCTGGCGGGCACGCTGCCCTTTGGGCGCGGCGCCGCGGGCACGGACTTCCGCGGCGTGCCGGTGTTCGGCGCCGTGCGCCCGGTGGACGGCGGCGACTGGGTGCTGGTGGCGCAGATCGACCAGGCCGAGCTGCGCGCCCATTCGCTGGGCAACTCCGCCTGGATACTGGCCACCGGCGCCATGGCGCTGCTGGGCACGGGCGCGGCCATGGTGCTGCTGCGCGAGCGCCGCGCGCTCAACGCCGCGCACGTCGAGCGCGAGGAGCAGGCCAAGCAGTTGCGCGCGCTGTCGCTGGTGCGCGCCATCGCCGAGGGCTCCAACGACGCCATCTACGCCAAGGACCTGCAGGGCCGCTACCTGCTCTGCAACGGCGAGGCCAGCCGCGTGCTGGGCGTCACGCCCGCGGAAGTGCTGGGCACGCTGGACAGCGACCACATGCCCGCCGCGCAGGCCGCCGTGCTGCGCGCCAACGACGCGCAGGTCGTCAGCGAAGGCCGCGTGCGCCCCTACGACGAGGAGTACGTCACCGCCCAGGGCGTCTTCACCTACCTCGCCACCAAGGGCCCGCTGCGCGACGAGCACGGCCAGGTCATAGGCATGTTCGGCATCGCGCGCGACATCACCGAGCGCAAGCGCGCGGAGCTGGCGCTGCGAGAGGCCAACGAGCTGGTGCAGGCCGTCACGGACTCGGTGCTGGACCACATGGCCGTGCTCGACCGCGACGGCATCATCGTCAAGGTCAACGCCGCCTGGGCCCGCTTTGCCCAGGACAACGGCGGCGGCGGCAACGTCCTGGGCCACAGCTACCTGGCCCTGTGCCGCGCGGCCGAGGGACCGCAGGCCGGCGAGGCCGCCTGCGCTGCTGCCGGCATCGAGGCCGTGCTGCAGGGCCGGCTGCCGAGCTTCTCGCGCGAGTACCCCTGCCACTCGCCGCAGCGCATGCGCTGGTTCCTCATGACCGTCACGCCGCTGAACACGGCCGCCGGCGGCGCCGTGGTGGTGCACAGCGACATCACCGAGCGCTGGGAGGCCCAGGAGCAGTTGCGCAAGCTCTCGCTGGCCGTGGAGCAAAGCCCCATGGGCATCGCCATCCGCGACACGGCCGGGCGCATCGAGTACGTCAACGGCGCCTTCACCCACATCACCGGCTTCGAGCGCGACGAGGCGGTGGGCCGCCTCATTCACTCGCTGCAGCCGCGGCGCGTGCCGGCGCTGCGCAAGCGCATGCTGTGGCAGGCCATGGAGCGCGGCGAGATCTGGTCCGGCGAGTTCCGCTGCCAGCGCAAGAACGGCGAGCACTACGACGAGCTCGTCCGCGCCGCGCCCATACGCCAGGCCGACGGCAGCATCACGCACCACCTCTGGATCGTCGAGGACGTGACGGAGAAGAAGCGCACCGCCGCCGAGCTCGACCGCCACCGCCACCGGCTGCAGGAGCTGGTGGACGAGCGCACGCAGCAGCTGCAGCAGGCCAACGCCGAGCTCGTGCGCGCGCGCGACCGCGCCGACGCGGCCAACGAGGCCAAGAGCGCCTTCCTGGCCAACATGAGCCACGAAATACGCACGCCGCTCAACGCCATCCTGGGCCTGACGCACCTGCTGCGCCGCGACGTGGTGGACGCGCTGCAGGCCGAGCGGCTCTCGCGCATCGGCACGGCCGCCGGCCACCTGCTGCAGGTCATCAGCGACATCCTGGACCTCTCCAAGATCGAGGCCGGGCGCCTGGAGCTGGAGGAAACGGGCTTTTCACTGCGCGCACTGCTCGAAGGCAGCCGCGCCCTGGTGGACGAGGCCGCGCGCGCCAAGGGCCTGCGGCTGACGGTGGACGTGCAGGACGTGCCCGACGCGCTGCTGGGCGACCCGACACGGGTGTCGCAGGCGCTGCTCAACCTGCTGAGCAACGCGGTGAAGTTCACCGAGCGCGGCCATATCGACGTGCACGCGCAACTGCTGGAGCGCGGCGCGCAGGGGCTGCTGCTGCGCATGAGCGTGCGCGACACGGGCAAGGGCATCGCGCCGGACAAGCTGGAGCATCTCTTCGGCGCCTTC
This sequence comes from Azohydromonas lata, assembly GCF_034427735.1. Taxonomy (NCBI): domain Bacteria; kingdom Pseudomonadati; phylum Pseudomonadota; class Betaproteobacteria; order Burkholderiales; family Sphaerotilaceae; genus Azohydromonas; species Azohydromonas lata. Next base: position 1,101 of record NZ_JAXOJX010000032.1, on the reverse strand, counting down.
GTCCAGGAGGACGCCTCCACCACGCGGCGCTTCGGCGGCACGGGGCTGGGCCTGGCCATCACGCAGCGCCTGGCGGTGATGATGGGCGGCGAGGCCGGTGCCAGCAGCGAGCCCGGCGTGGGCAGCGAGTTCTGGTTCACCGTGCGCGTGCGCGAAGGGCAGCAGGACCTGCCGCCCACCGACGTGCCGCACGTGGAGCAGGAGGCCGATGCCGACACCGTGCGCTGGCGCTGCGGCGGCGCGCGCGTGCTGCTGGCCGAGGACGACCCCATCAGCCAGGGCCTGTCGCTGGAGCTGCTGCATTGGGCCGGGCTGGAGGTGGACCTGGCCGACGACGGCCGCCAGGCCGTGCAGGCCGCCGAGACCGGCGACTACGCGCTCATCCTCATGGACATGCAGATGCCCAACATGAACGGGCTGGAGGCGGCGCGGCGCATCCGCGCGCTGCCGCGGCACAGCGCCACGCCCATCCTGGCCATGACGGCGGCAGCCTTCACCGAGGACCGCGCCGCCTGCCTGGAGGCCGGCATGAACGACCACGTGCCCAAGCCCGTGGACCCGCCGCGCCTGTTCGCCGCGCTGCTGCGCTGGCTGCCCATGACCCACCCGCAGGGCGCCGCCGAGGCCGCGCCGCCGAGCCCGGCCGACGCCACGGACCAGGCCGAGGCCGTGCCGTCGGTGCCCGCCATTCCCGGCCTGGACGCCTCGCTGGCGCTGCGCTACTTGGGCGGCCAGGCCACGCTCTACCGCCGCGTGCTGGAGCAGTTCCTGCACCACTACGGCGCGCGGCTGCCGCTGGCACGGCGCGCCCTGGCCACCGGCGACATGGCCGGGCTCAAGTCGCTCACGCACATCCTGTGGGGTTCGGCCGAGCCCATAGGCGCGGCCTCGCTGGCGCGGCGCGCACGCGCGCTGGACCGCGCGCTGGCCGAAGGCGCCTCGGCGCAAACGCTGCACGCCACCGGGCAGGCGCTGCTGGACGAGCTGGAGCAGTTGCTCTCGGCCATAGGCCAAGCGCTGGACCTGGCCCGCCCCGGCGCGGCGGCGTCCGCGGCGGACGGCGGCGCGGCGGAGCCCGTCGCGCCGGCGCCGGCGCTGCTG
>NZ_JAXOJX010000031.1:0-88761 GCF_034427735.1 Azohydromonas lata | reverse complement strand
GCCTCCTCGCCGCCTTGAAGCGCCTGCAGCGCGCGGCCGCAGGCGGCGCCGGACGGCGCGTCGCCCGCCTGCGCACAGGCGCCCTGGGCGGCCAGGAGCAGGCAGGGCAGCAGCAGAAGAGGGCGCATGGGGCTTGGAGCGCCTGCGCGGGGCGGGGTTCGACCATGTCGAGCCGGCGCGGGCGTGCGCGGCGGCCCGTTGTGCCACGGCTTGGCATCCCGCGGCGCGTGTGCTTGGGCCGCCGTGCGGCATGGGGAGTCGCCAAGGGGCAGAATCCCGCCCTTTTTCCGCCCGCGGCGGCGCGTTGGGGTCCCCACGTGCTTGAGCCCGCTTTCGCAATTTCCCAATGTCGCTTGCCGTCCCCCTGTCCTCCCGCCTGGCCGCGCCCGTGGTGGGCGTGGTGCTGATTGCCGCCAACCTGCGCCCCTCGCTCATGGGCGTGGGCCCCGTGCTCAAGGACATGCAGGCCGACACGGGCCTGGCGCCGTCGCTGCTGGGCCTGTTGATCACCATGCCCGTCATCGCCTTTGGCGCCATTTCGCCGCTGGCCGCGCCGCTGGCGCGGCGCTTCGGCCTGGAGCGCGTGCTCCTGGGCGCCATGGTGCTGCTGGCGCTGGGCATCGCGCTGCGCTCGCTGCCCGGCACGGCGGCGCTGTTCGGCGGCGCGGCGCTGTTGGGTGCGGCCATCGCCGTGGGCAACGTGCTGGTGCCCGCGCTCATACGGCGCGACTTCGCCGAGCGCATCGGCGTGATGACCTCGGTCTTCGTCACCACCCTGGCCGGCGTGGCGGCGGTGGGCGCGGGCCTGGCCGTGCCCCTGGAGGCACTGCTGGGCTGGCGCGCCGCGCTGGCCGTGTGGGCGCTGCCGGCGCTGCTGGCAGCGGCGTGGTGGGCGCTGCTTGGGGCGCGCCTGTCGCCCACGCCCGCGCCGCCCGCGGCCGTGAAGGCGCCGCCGCGGCCCGGGGCGCTGTGGCGTTCGGCGCTGGCGTGGCAGGTGTCGCTTTTCATGGGCCTGCAGTCGCTGGCCTTCTACGTGCTCGTGGCCTGGCTGCCCACGCTGCTGCGCGACGCGGGCCTCTCGGCCGCCGCCGCGGGCAGCTACGCCTTCCTGTACCAGGTGGCGTGCCTGACGGGCAGCCTGCTGGCGCCGCTGCTGGCCGCGCGGGCCAAGGAGCAGCGGTGGCACGCGCTCGCCGCCTCGCTGCTGTCGCTGGTGGGTTTCGTGGGCCTGGCCGGCACCTCTCCCTCCATGGCGTGGATCCTCCTGGCCGGCCTGGGGTCGGGCTCCAGCCTCGCGCTGTCGCTGGCCTTCTTCAGCCTGCGCGCGCACGACGCGTCGCAGACGGCTTCGCTCTCCGGCATGGCGCAGTCCGTGGGCTACAGCCTGGCGGCGCTGGGCCCGGTGGGATTCGGCCTGCTGCACGACGTCAGCGGCGGCTGGCTGGCGCCGCTGGTGGCGCTGTGGGTGCTGGTGGGCGTGCAGGCGTGGGCGGGTTGGATGGCGGGGCGGGGGCGGCGCATCTGACGCCTACCCCCTGCTGAGGGTCAGGCGGCCCGCGAATTGCCGAAGCGGCATGCACTCCGCATCCGCCCCGGCTTTCATGTTCAAACGCCATTTCCTTTGCGCCGCCCTGCTGGCCGCCTTGGCCGCCCCGCAACTCCCGGCGGCCGCCGCCCAAGGCAACAAGATCGTCCCGCCTGCCGGCGCCACGCCGCAGCGGCTGCTGGCCTACTTCAACGACCCCGCCACCGACCCGCAGTCGCTGGCCCCCGGCGCCCGCGGCGTGGCCGTGGTGCGCGCCCAGGTCATGCTGGACCGCGCCTGGTTTCCCGTGGGCGAGATCGACGGCCTCTACGGCACCAACATGCGCCGCGCCGTGGTGGCCTTTCAGCGCTCGCGCGGCTTGAAGCCCGCCGATGGCCGTCTCAACGCCGCCACCTGGAACGCCCTGCGCGCCGACGCGCCGCCCGTGCTGGGCAGCGTCACGCTCACGGACAAGGACGTCGCCGGCCCCTTCACCCGCATCCCCGCGGACATGATGGAGCGGGCCAAGTTGCCCGCCCTGGGCTACCAGTCCGCCCGCGAGGCGCTGGCCGAGAAGTACCACCTGAGCCCCTCGCTGCTGCGCGAGCTCAACCCCAAGGCCCGCTTCGTGGCCGGCGAGCAGCTCGTGGTGACGGACGTGGGCGCCGGTGCCGCGCCGCCGCCGGCCGTCGCCTCGCTGCGCATAGACAAGTCCGACAGCGTGCTCTACGCCCAACGCGAGGACGGCACGGTCGTGGCCGCCTTCCCGATCAGCTTGGGCGGCCGCAGCGACCCGCTGGAGCCCGGGCGGCTGAAGATCGCCAACGAGGTGGACAACCCCACGTTCTGGTACGACCCGGCGCGCATCCGCCAGTCCAAGGCCACCGACACCAAGGCCGAGGTGCCGGCCGGCCCAAACAACCCGGTGGGCGTGGTGTGGCTGGGCTTGTCCAAGCCGCACTGGGGCATACACGGCACGCCGGAGCCGTCCAAGCTGGGCCGCGAGACCACCAACGGCTGCGTGCACCTGACCAACTGGGACGTGCGGCGCCTGGCCTCCGTGGTCAAGGCCGGCACCGTGGTGGACGTGCAGGAGTAGCGCCATGCCGCGCGGCGAGTCCCGGCTCAGGCGCGCGCTGCGCTCCGCCATGTCGGGACTGGTGTTGGGCGGCGGGCTGGGCCTGATCGTGAGCCTGCTGCCCGCAGGCCACCCGCCGGCCCCGCGGCTGGCGCAGGCCGCCACCGGGCAGGAGGCTCCAGCCCAGGCCGGCGAGGACTTCGCCTACCTCGCCGAGCGCCGCCTGCTGCTGCCCGTGGAGGGCGTCGCCCCCGCCGCCCTTCGCGACACGTTCAACCAGGGCCGCGACGCCGGCACCCGCCCGCACGAGGCGCTGGACATTCCCGCCCCGCGCGGCACGCCCGTGTTCGCCGTGGACGACGGGCGCCTGGTGAAACTCTTCACCAGCGTGCCCGGCGGGCTGACCCTCTACCAGTTCGACCCCGGCAGCCGCTACGCCTACTACTACGCCCACCTGGACCGCTACGCCCAGGGTCTGCACGAAGGCGCGCAGCTCCAGCGCGGCGACGTGGTCGGCTACGTCGGCAGCACCGGCAACGCCAGCGCGGACGCGCCGCACCTGCACTTCGCCATTTTCAGATTGGGTGCCGAGCGTCAGTGGTGGAAGGGCGAGGCGGTCAACCCGTACCCGCTGCTGTCGCCAGCGCAACCGGTGCCCCGGAAACCCTAGCCGGCCCGCCCGCGCCGCCCAGCACCCACGGCACCAGCGCCTCGATCTCCTGCCGCAGCCATGCGTGCACCGGCTCCGCCTGGTGCTTGACGTGCCAGATCAGGTACATGGGCATGGGCGGGCAGTCCATGGGCAACGGCGCCCGCGCCAGGCCGCGCAACTGGTGCGCGTGCAGGAGGGACGGCAGCGTCGCCAGCAGCGGCCCGCCGTGGATGAAGGCCGACACCGCCGCGAAGCTGGGCACGCTGGCCACGATGCGCCGCGGCGCGCAGGCCAACTCGGCAAACCAGCGGTCGAAGTCCAGCGCGCGGCGCGGCTCGTACACCACCGTCACGTGCTCGGCCGCCAGGTAGTCGTCCGCGTCGCGCGGCGCCTCACGTTCCTCGGGGTCGTAGAACACCGCGTAGCGGTCCTCGAACAACCGCTTCTGCACCACGTCGGCCGCATCCGGCGGGCGGGGCGAGATCACCAACTGGCACTGCCCCTCGCGCAGCATCTCGGCCGTCGGCACGCCGGAGTTGATGGCGCGCAGCTTCAGGTTCGGCGCCTGCGCGCGCAGGCGGCGCAGCAGCGGCGGCAGCAGCAAGTCGCGCTGCAGGTCGTTGGCGGCGATGGTCACCGTCGCATCCAGCCGTGCGGGGTCGAAGCCGCCGGCGGTGGTGAACCCCCGTAAATCCTCCAGCAGCACGCGGGCGCGCGCGGCCAGGCCTTCGGCGCGGGCGGTCGGGACGATGCCGCGCCCGCTGCGGACGAACAGCGGGTCGCCCACGATGGCGCGCAGCTTGTCCAGCAGGTGGCTCACGGCCGACTGCGTCACGTTCAGCCGCTGCGCGGCGCGCGTGACGGAACCCTCCTCGAACACCGCCAGCAGCAGCGCCAGCAGGTGGCCATCCAGGTCCAAATGATCGAAACGGCTCATGGGTCGAATGAGTCAACAGCGGTTTTTCTGAATGATCACCCGCCCAATACTCGCGCCCAGCGACGGACCAGCGCCTCGCTTGATCCAGAGCAAGTCCACCGGCTTTCAGGAGACAAGGCCATGCCAGCCCCCGACAAGAAACCCATTCCCGGCACCGTCATCTTCGACGGCGAGCAGGCCATGAAAGGCTACGCGCTCAACAAGATGTGCTTCTCGTTCAACGACGAAGCCAACCGCGTCGCCTTCGTCGCCGACGAGGACGCCTACTGCGCCAAGTACGGCCTCAATGAGCAGCAGCGCGAAGCCATTCGCAGCCGCCAGGTGCTGGCGCTCATCGCCGCCGGCGGCAACGCCTACTACCTGGCGAAGTTCGCCGGCATCCTGGGCCTGGACATGCAGGACATCGGCGCGCAGCAGACCGGCATGACGCGCGCGCAGTTCCAGCAGAAGCTGCTGGACGCCGGCCGCTGACACGACGCACCCCCTGGAGAGATTCACATGGCAAAGATCATCGGCGGCATCACCACCTCGCACGTCCCGGCCATAGGCCGCGCCATCGCCAAGGGCCTGCAGCAGGACCCGTACTGGAAGCCCTTCTTCGACGGCTTCCTGCCCATCCACCGGTGGCTCAAGGAGGCCAGGCCCGACGTCGTGGTGCTGCTCTACAACGACCACGGGCTGAACTTCTTCCTGGACAAGATGCCGACCTTCTCCGTCGGCGCCGCCTCCGAGTACCGCAACGCCGACGAAGGCTGGGGCATCCCCACCGTGCCGCCCTTCAAGGGCGACCCGGCGCTGTCGTGGCAGCTCATCGAATCGCTGGTGGGCGAGGAGTTTGACCTCACCACCTGCCAGGAAATGAAGGTGGACCACGCCTTCACGCTGCCCATGGCGCTGCTGTGGCCGGACCAGAACTGGCCTGTGCGCGTCATCCCCGTGTGCATCAACACCGTGCAGGACCCGCTGCCCAGCGCGCGGCGCTGCTGGAAGCTGGGCGAGGCCATCGGCCGCGCCGTGGCGCAGTGGTCCACGGACGACCGCGTGCTCATCCTGGGCACGGGCGGGCTGTCGCACCAGTTGGACGGCGAGCGCGCCGGCTTCATCAACAAGGAATTCGACCTGCGCTTCATGGACAGCATGGTCAGCGACCCGCAGTGGGCCACGCAGTTCACGACGCGCGAGCTGGTCGAGCTGGCGGGCACGCAGGGCGTGGAGCTGCTGATGTGGCTGTCCACCCGCGCCGCCCTGGGCGACAAGGCCGTGGCGCTGCACCGCAACTACCACATCCCCATCTCCAACACCGCCTCCGGCTTGATGCTGCTGGAGCCGGTGGCCTGAGTCGCCGGGTGGATTGACCCACTGCGTGGACCACCCTTTGGCTGCTGCTCACGCAGCGGCTTTTTTCATGCCGGCACCACATGCCCCGGCGGCAGCCGCCGCAGCAGCGCCATCACCCCCGTGGTGTCCGGCACCGGCAGCGCCAGTTGCAAGGGCCGGCCCAGCTCGCCGGCCACGGCTTCGGCCGCCAGCGCCGCCGAGCGCGCGGCGCTCTCCATGGAGCAGGGCAAGGCCGTGCGCGTCCAGTCCCCGGCCAGCCACAGCCCCTTGAAAGGCGTTTCAGCCGGCAGCCGCGCGCGTTCCGTGCCTGGCATGGGGCAGGGCACGGCCATGGGAATGCGGTGCACCCGCGCGTGCAGCAGCTTGGCCTGGCCCGCCAGCGGGCTGAAGTCCGCCACCTCCTGCAGCGTGCGCTGTATGAGCTGCTCGTCGCTCCAGTCCCGCGCCAGGCGCACGTGGATGGCGTTGGCCGCGATCAGCGTGCCGTGCGTGTGCGGCCGGATGTTGGAGAGCACGTAGAAGTCGGTGTTCAGGTCGCGCGTGGCCCAGGCGCGGGCCCAGAAGCGCGCGCGCGTCACCGGCCGGTCCAGCCACAAGTAGGTGCTCACGTAGGGCGAGGGCTCGAACAGGTGCGCCGCGTGCGAGGCCGCGGGCCAGGGCGCGGTGAGGAAATCGTCGCGCAGCGCCTGCGGCGGCAGCGCCAGCACGGCGGCCGGCGCGCGCAGCAGGCTGCCGTCCTCCAGCTCCAGCGCGCGAAAGCGCCTGTCCTGCACGTGCACCCGCGCCACCGGCGTGCGCAGCAGCACGCGCCCGCCCGCGGCCTCGATGCGCGCGCGGCAGCCCGGCGCGTACAGCGCGGCCAGCGGCACCTTGGGGAAGCCGAAGCAGTAGCCGCTGCGCCCCTGCATCACCCGGTACACGCGCATCAGCGCCGCGGCCGAGCAGTGCTGCAGCGGCACGTTGAGCAGCGCCATGGTGGCCGAGGTCCAGAACCACTCGATGCTGCGCTCGCTCACGCCCAGCAGGCGCAGCCAGCGCAGCGCGTCCATGCCGTCCAGCGCCAGCGTGGCTTCCTCGGTCAGCCGCGCGGCGTGCCAGGCCACGTTCAGGTTGGAGAGCAGGTCGCGCACGCCCATGCAGCGCAGCGCGGCGGGGAGGGCCTTCAAGCCGTGCAGCGGTGGCGGCAGCCGCGAGTTGCGCACGGGCAGTCGCCGCCCGGCATCCAGCAGCGTGATCAGCGGCTGCTGCTGCCAGTGCACCTGCTCTTGCGTGCCCAGGCGGCGCAGCAGCGCGCGGAAGTTGCGGTACTCGCTCAGCACCACGTGGGGGCCGATGTCCACCACGTCGCCGGTCACGAGGTCGGGCCAGCTTGCCGCCCGCCCGCCGGGCAGGGCGTCGCGCTCCAGCACCCAGACCTTGAAACCCGCGTCCGCCAGTGCCGCGCCGCAGGCCAGGCCGGCCACGCCGGCGCCGGCGATCAGCACGTCGGCGTCGTGCGCGTCGGTGGCCAAGGCGGGCTTTCCAGGTCAGGCAGGGGCAACGGCACGGGCCACGAGGGCACCGGGTCGGCGGGTCGCTTTCTTATGCGTTTTTTGCAGTGGCGGCGCATGCGGGCGGCAGGAATGGGAGGTTGCAAGGCAGCGCGGCGCGGGCCGCCCGGGGGAAGCCGCAGTTCGCGAGGGGCCGGATGGCAACCCATGTTCCCAGCGCGCCGCCGCTTCCCAAGCCTTGGGCTTGCCCTCTGCTGCAAGGCCATCCATGGCTTTTCTCGACGTGCCCCGCCACCCCTGCGCCGCGCTGGACGGTGCGCCGGTGCCGCTGCAACTGAAATCGCTGTCGGCCATGTCCGCCGTGTACGGTGCCGACCTGCACGCCCTGCGCGCGCAACTGCCTGCGGCCATGGCGAGCGTGCTGCAGCCGCTGGCCTGGCGCCCGGGGCGGGGGCTGCTGGGGCTGATCGCCGTGCGCTATTTCGAGGGCGACCTGGGCGCCTACGACGAGCTGGCCGTGGCGATTCCCGTGGGCCGCGGCGCCATGCCCCGGCTGCAGGCGCTGGGCAACCTGTTTCACCGGCGCTTCGAAGCCTTCATTGCGCACATGCCCGTGACCACGCCGCGCGCCCGTGACGGGGGCACGCGGCTGGCGGGGTTCCCAAAGTGGGTGGCCGACCTGCGCTGCAACGAGGGCGGCGGTTGGCAGCGCTGCGCACTGCACGAGGGCGGCGCGGCGCCGTCCGTCACGCTGGCTTGCCGCGCGGCCCCAGGCCACGGGCCGGCGCGCGAGCTTTCGCTGCTGTCGCACACGCTGCTGGACGGCGTGCCGGTGGTGAGCGAGTTGCGGCTGCGCCAGCAGCGTTGGGCCGAGCACCCGGGCGGCGACGGTGCCGTGCTCACCTTGGGCGAGGGCGCGCTCGCCGAGGCGCTGCGCCCGCTGGACATCAGCCAGCGGCCACTGTGGAGCCAAGTGGTTCCGCAGGCGCAGGCGCTGCTGTATGCGCCGCGGCGGCTGGGGGCGGATTGACGCGTGCCGGGCGCACGTCTTGCCGCCGCAGCGTCCAACCCCGCTTTCGCAAGGCCCCGCCATGACGCAGCGCGCCGGCATCTTCCCCACCTTCTTCCTCTCCGGCTTCGAGTGCTCGACCTTCCTGTGGAAGGACCGCGGGCGGCGCAACCTCGTGGCCGAGACGCAGCACGACCGCTTCGCGCACGCCGACTACGCCTTCCTGCATGACGTGGGCATCGCCGTGGCGCGCGAGGGCATCCCTTGGCCGCTGGTGGACCGCGGGGAAGGCCGGTACGACTTCTCCTGCCTGGCGCCCCTGATCGAAGCCATGAACGCCGCGCAGGTGCTGCCGGTGTGGGACCTCTGCCACTACGGCTACCCGGATGGGCTGGACCCCTTCATGCCGGATTTCAAGCGGCGCTTTACCGCCTACTGCCGCGCCGCGGCCGAGCACGTCACGGCGCGCGTGCGCGGCCCGCACTGCTTCACGCCCATCAACGAGATCACCTTCTGGGGCTTCGCCGGCGGCGAGTGGGGCTGGATGGGGCCCTTCGGCAAGAGCCGCGAGGGCCGCTACGCGCTGCGCAACACGCTTTGCGCTGCGGCCGTGGCCGGCGTGAAGGCGATCCGCGGGGTGGACCCCAAGGCGCGCATGCTGCACGTGGAGCCGCTCATCCACGTCGTGGCGCCGCGCGACCGGCCGGACCTGGCCGACGCCGCCCGCCGCGAGTGCGAGGACGACGCCTGCCACGCCTGGGACGTGCTCGCCGGCCGGCTCTGCCCCGAGCTGGGCGGCGCGCCGGACGTCCTGGACATCGTCGGCTGCAATTGCTACTCCTTCGGCCAGATGGAGTACCGCGAGCACGGCCCGCACCAGGCGCTGGCGCCGGACGACGAGCGCATCGTCCCGCTGTGCGAGCTGCTGCAGGACATCTGGCGCCGCTACGGGCGGCCCATGGTCATCTCGGAGACCAGCGGCCTGGGACGCGGCCGCAAGGACTGGCTGTGCGACGTGATGCAGGAGTCGCTGGCCGCCGTGGACCGCGGCATCGATCTGCACGGCGTGTGCCTCTTTCCAGCCGTGGACATGCCGGACTGGCACACGGGGCAGTGGCTGCACAACGGCCTGTGCGACCTGCAGCCCCAGGCCGACGGTGCGCTGCGCCGCGTGCCGGATGCCGACTACGTCGAGGAGCTGCACCGCTGGCAGCGGCTGCTCAACCGCGTGACGGTGCTGGACGAGGACCCGTTCAGCGATCCGGTGGACTTGAACGACGTCATCCAGGCGGCGCACCGGCTGAAGATGCAGCCGGACCGGGACTGGGCCTGAGCGCCGCCGCCTGCGCGTGCGGGCCGCCCGCCGGGGCCGCCAGACGTGCCAGCACGCGCGCCACGATGCGGTCGCAGCGCGCCCCAGCAAAGCCGAACAGGTCGCGCTCGGCCAGGTCGATCTCCCGCGCCAGTGCCTCGCGCAGCAGGCCGCGCGCACGGAACTGCCGCGTGCGCACGGTGGCTTCGGGGATGCCCAGGCACTGCGCCGTTTCCTCCACGCTGAGCTCCTCCACGCAGCGCAGGACGAAGACGGTGCGCAGCGCCGCGGGCAGCGCGTCGAGCCGGCGTTCCAGCAACGCGCGCATCTCGCCGCGGGCGGCGGCGTGCTCGGGGCCCTCGGTGCCGGTGCCGGGCACGGCGGCGGCCTCGTCGGCGTGCTCGCTCAGGGGCAGCAGGGGCACGACGTTGTCGCGGCGCGCCTGGCGGCGCTGGCGGTCGCGGCAGGCATTGAGCAGCAGCCGCGTGAGCCAGGTCGCCAGACTGCTCTCCCAGCGGAACTGGCCCAGGTGGCGATAGGCCGCCAGATAGGCCTCCTGCAGCGCGTCCTCGGCCTCCGCGTCGTCGCGCAGCGTGGCGCGGGCCAGCCGGTACAGACGCCGGTTGTGGCGGCGCATGAGCGGCTCGAAGGCCTTCACGTCGCCGGCGACGACGCGCCGCACCAGGGCGGCCTCGTCCTCGGCCGGGCGTTGGGGCGGCAGGGCGGATGCGGCGCTCATGGCTTGTCCTCCACGGTCAGCGTGGCCGTCATCGCGGGGTGCAGCGTGCAGCGGTAGCGCAGCGTGCCGGCCGGGGCCGCCACGGTGGCGGTCCACGACGCGCCCGCGGCCACGAGGCCTGAATCCAGGGGCCCGCCGCCGCCCGTCACGGTGTGCGGCACCAGGTCGTGGTTGACCCAGGTGACCCGGTCGCCCGGGTGTACCGCGAGGGCTGCCGGGCTGAAGCGCATGTCCTCGATGCGCACGGTGTGTTGGGCCGCCGGCGCCAGGGCCGGCCAGGCGGCGCCCAGCGCGGCCAGGGCCACGGCGGCCGGACCGGGCCTGCGGCGCTCAGCCACCGCGCCGGCCCAGTTGCGCCTGCAGCGCCCGCGCATGCTCCAGGTGGGCGACGAAGGCGGGCCGCACCTTTTCCAGCAGCGCGCGCAGCTCGGCGTTCCTGGCGCCCGGGATCAGGCTGCCGTCCAGCGCCTGCAGCACCTGCTCGTGGTAGGCCACCTCATGGTCCACGTAGGCACGGTCGAAGGCGTCGCCCTGCAGCGCCCGCAGCCGCTGCAGGTTGTCCTGGCCGCCCTGGCGCAGGCTGGCGCTGGTGGGGTTGTCCGCGGGCGTGAGGTGCAGCCGGCCGGCCAGGGCGGTGGCCTGCCCGTTGACGCTGCCGTGGTCGGCCACCATCAGGCGGGCAAAGGCTTTCACCGGCTCGGCCCTCGCGCGCCCGGCGGCGAGCTGGCCGGCGTCGATGTCCACCTGGTTGGCCGCCACGACGATGGCGGCGATCTGCGCGTCACTGGGGACGGACGGCGCCGCTGGTGCCGGCTGCGCCTGCACGCCCATCGCCGCGCCCAGGGCCAGCGCGCACAGCGCCCGCCGCGCCGGATTCAACTTCGAGCCGCGTTCCATTTTCCACCTCCTGCTCCGCACCGCCGGGCATGGCGGCCTGCAGGGTGATGGACGTCGCGGCGCGCCGCGGCGTTCCCGCGCCGGCGATGTTTCAGTGCGCCGGCAGGGCTGCATCGGCTGCCTGCCGCGGCAGCTCCAGCAACCTGAACGGCGGCTGCTGCGGGTAGCTGTGCCGCAGCAGCGGCATGGCCACGTTGAACACCGGCGTGCCGTTGACCGTCTGGCCCTGCGGCGTGCCGCGGTGGGCGTGGCCGTGGAAGACGGCGCTCACCGGGTAGCGGATCAGCGGCTCCTCCAGCCGCGTCGTCCCCAGGAAGGGAAAGATCTCCAGCGGCTCGCCCTGCACCGTGGCCGCGATGGGCGAGTAGTGCAGCAGCGCGATGCGGTCCGGCGTGCGCAGCTTGGCCAGCGCCGACTCCAGCTTCAGCGCCTCGTGCAGCGCCTCCTGCACGAAGGTCTTGATCGCCTGCTCGCCCCAAGGGCCCAGGGCGCCGCGGCCGAAGCCGCCGGCAAAGCCCTTCACGCCGGCAATGCCCACGCCCTGTACCTCCACGGCCTCGCCGTCGAGCACGCGCACGCCCGTGTCCTTGAGGATGCGCGCCACCACCTCCGGCTGGCCGGACTCGAAGTCGTGGTTGCCCAGCACCGCCACCACCGGGCGCGACAGGGCCACCTGCGCCAGCTCGCCGGCCAGCACCTTGGCCTCCTCGGTGGTGCCGTAGTCGGTGAGATCGCCGCACAGCAGCAGCACGTCGGCGGCCTCGGCCGCCTGCGCGAAGAAGGAGCGCAGCGAGCCGGCGGAGTCCTTGGTGCAGTGCAGGTCGCCCACGGCCGCGAAGCGCACCACGGATTTGCCGTGGGCCGAGGCGGCGGCCTGGGACGGGACTTGCGGCTGAGGGCTGCCTTGGGCGTTCGTCGCGTTCAGGTCGGACATGCCAATCCTTTCTGGGCTGCGGTTTGCGTTGGGGGCAGGACGCGTTCCGCCCCCCGTGTGCCGCACTGCAGCAAGGCACGGGCCTTGCCCGGGTGGCCCATGACATCCACCGCCAAGACGCCGCTGCCGCCCGCGGCCTGCGCCACCGCGCTCGATCCGACGGCCGAGCCCTTCTACCTGCAGGTGCTGCAGGCGCTGGACGCCGCGGGCGTGCCCTACGTGGTGGGCGGCGCCTTCGCCCTGGCCGGGCTCACCGGCGTGGAGCGGCCCACCAAGGACCTGGACCTGTTCGTGCGCCGCGCCGACTTCGACCGCCTGGACGCCGTGCTCGGCGACGCCGGGCTGCGCAGCGAGCTCACCTTCCCGCACTGGCTGGGCAAGGTCTACAAGGGCGCGTTCTTCATCGACTTCATCTTCGCCTCGGCCAACGGGCTCAACCCGGTGGACGACGGCTGGTTCGAGCGCGCGGGCCGCGCCACCATCCTGGGCCACCCGGTGCGCACCATGTCGGCCGAGGACATGCTGTGGTCCAAGGCCTTCATCATGGAGCGCGAGCGCTACGACGGCGCCGACGTGGCCCACGTGCTGCGCGGCTGCGGCGCCGCGCTGGACTGGCACCACCTCATGGACCGCGCCGGCCCCCACTGGCGCGTGCTGCTGAGCCACCTGGTGCTCTTCGGCTACGTCTACCCCGACGAGCGCGACCGCATCCCAGCCTGGGTCATGCACGAGCTGCTGCGCAAGCTGCACGACGAAATGCTCGCCCCGCCCCCGGCCAGCGGCCGCATACAGGGCACGCTGCTGTCGCGCGAGCAGTACCTGGCCGACCTGCGCCACGGTGCCGGAGACGCCCGGCTGAAACCGGCGGGTACGATGAGCGCCGAGGAGATCGCGGCCTGGACGGCCGCCATCGGCGAGCCTCACGAAAAATAGACAGATAGATCCATAGAGGAAGGAGATCCCCATGAGCAGCAGCGCCCGCATACCCGCCACCCTGATTGCCGGCGACGGCATCGGCCCCGAGATCGTCGAATCGGCCGTGGCCGTGATGGAGGCGCTGGGCTCGCCCTTCGAGTGGGACCGCCAGGAAGCCGGCGCCGCCGCCATGAAGGCCGCGGGCGACCCGCTGCCCGCGGCCACGCTGGACAGCATCCGCCGCACGCGGCTGGCGCTCAAGGGCCCGCTGGAAACGCCCTCGGGCGGCGGCTGGCGCTCCTCCAACGTGCGGCTGCGCGAGGAGTTCCGCCTCTTCGCCAACGTGCGCCCGGCGCGCACCATCATCCCCGGCGGCCGCTTCGACAACATCGACCTGCTGCTCATCCGCGAGAACCTCGAAGGCCTCTACATCGGCCACGAGCACTACGTGCAGATCGACGACGACCCGCACGCCGTCGCCATGGCCACCGGCATCAACACCCGCCAGGGCTGCCGCCACATCCTCGAATACGCCTTCGAGACCGCCATCGCCCTGGGCCGCAAGAAGGTCACCGTGGTGCACAAGGCCAACATCATGAAGGCGCTCACGGGCATCTTCCTGGAGACGGCGCAGCAGATGCATGCCGAGCGCTACAAGGACCGCATCGCCATGGACACCATCATCGTGGACGCCTGCGCCATGAAGCTGGTGCTCAACCCCTGGCAGTTCGACACGCTGGTCACGACCAACCTCTTCGGCGACATCCTGTCGGACCTCACCGCCGGTCTGGTGGGCGGCCTGGGCATGGCGCCGGGCGCCAACATCGGTGCGGACGCAGCCATCTTCGAGGCCGTGCACGGTTCGGCGCCGGACATCGCCGGCAAGGGCCTGGCCAACCCCACGGCGCTGCTGCTGGCCGCGGCGCAGATGCTGGACCACGTGAAGCACCACGAGTCGGCCAACCGCCTGCGCAAGGCCATCGACGACACGCTCAACGTGGACCAGGTGCGCACCGGCGACTTGGGCGGCAAGGCCGGCACCCGCGAGTACACGCAGGCGCTGGTGGCGCGCATCAAGCAGGGCTGAGCCCGCTTCAACCCCGCGCCGCGCCGGGCATGCGCGGCGCGGTCCAATGGCGGCCCAACGCACTGCCCGCGCCCTCCACGGGCGCCGCCTTCATGTCCGAAGTCCCTGCAACGGCCGCCGCCGGCAACGCCGGCTCTCTTCCGGCCCTCCCGTCCCTGTCCCCGCTGGAGCGCCTGCTCGCCGAGCAGGCCTGCCGCGACCTCGTGGCCCGCGCCGTGCAATGCACGGACAGCCACCGCCACGAGGACTTCGCCGCCTGCTTCGCCGCGGACGCCGTGCTCACCCGCCCCGGCGGCGAGCCGCTCACGGGCCGCGAGGCCATCCTCGCCTCCTACCGCACGCGGCCGGCCGATCGCATCACGCGCCACCTCGTCACCAGCACCGTCGTCACGCTGGAGTCGGCGACGCGCGCCCGCGGCCTGAGCTGCGTGCTGCTGTGGAGCGGCGAGGCCGCCGACGCCCAGGGGCCTTCCGGCCGTCCGGCGCGGCGCCAGGTGATGGGCGAGTTCGACGACGTCTTCATCTTCACCGCCGAGGGCTGGCGCATCGCCCGGCGCGATGCGCGCTTCCTGCTGTACGCGCCCTGAAGCTGCCCTGGCCCGCCCGGAACCGCGCAGCGGCCGCGCTGCCAGAATCCGGCCCATGGACAGCAGCACCGTCTTCCGCGCCGCCGCCATGGCCGCTGCGGCGCTCAGCCCGGGGCGGCCCGCCGCCGCATGCGGCTCGAAACGGCTGCCTCGGCACGGCGGCGGTGCCCACCGCGGTGGGTCGGGTAGGGGTCTTCCAGCGCTTCAAGCAAGGGGCTGGAACGAGGCTGCCGGCGCGCGGTTTGCCTGGTCTGGCCGTCAGATAGCCGCGCCCGGCGCCCTCGCACGGCCCGGCGCCTGGATGCCATGAGCGACCGTTCCCCCGCCGACGCCCTTCCACCCGTGCCCGCCGGGCTGCGCGCCGTGTACGCGCTGTATGCCGCGCGGCTGTGCGCCCCCGGCGTGCGGCTGCGGCACTACCGCGGGCGCTGGCTGGCGCTGCAGCGCGAGCGCGCGCTGGACGCCCGCGTGCTGCCCGTGGCCGACGAGGAGCCCTACGGCAACCGCCTCACGGGCTTCAAGCAGTTCCAGCGCGACGCGCTGGCGCAGGTCACGCCCGGGACGGAGCTGGTCTTCGTGGCCTTGGAACACGGCACCTGGCGCCCACGCGGCGTGGACGCCCCGCTGCTGCAGATGCTGGCCATCCGGCTGGAAGTGTCGGGCCACGCCGTGGGCCTGTCCGGCCACGTGGACCTGGACGACAACGGCCGCCCGCTGCGCATCGCCCCGGCCTTCGCCCTCATCGTGGACTTGCGGCTGCTGTAGGCGCCGCGCGCCCCGGGGGCTCTCCATCGCAAGCCGGCCCGCGTGCCGGCGTTCGTTGTTGCGCGAGCCGGATCAGCCGTGGCCGGTGGCCGGCTGCGCACCCAGGCGGCCGGCCGCGGGCGCATGCACCTGCAGCGGACGCGGCACGGTGCTGCGCATGGGAGCCACCTGCGGCGCGGGCTTGAGCTGTATGCGGCCGTAGGCCAGGAAGCGGTTGCCGTTGAGCACGCCGATGTCGTAGGCGCCCAGCGGCAGGTCGCCCACGGGCAGGCTGGCGCGGAACTCGCCGGTGGAGGCCACGTCGGCGCTCACGTCGATGAGCGCGACCCGCTTGTCCTCGTCGCCCACCACCACCACGCGCAGCGTGGTGCCGGCCAGCTCCGGGTAGCGCGCGTGCAGCTCCAGCCAGTGCGGGCCGGCGCCGCCGTCCTCCAGCGGGCTGCAGGCGATGTCGCTGCAATGCACCACGCGCACCTGCGTGCTCTCCGTGCGGGAAGGCTTGCCCTGTTGCTGCGCCAGCGCGGACGCCGGTGCGCACAGCACGCAGGCCGAGATGGCCAGGGCAGGCAAGAGCGGTGAGGGGAAAGAACACGTGTACGCCATGGGTACCCTCCGGCAGCCAAACAGGAGGCGCCCATGGCAGGCCACGGCGGATCAGGCCGGAGGACTTCGGTCCGCCATGGCGACCGTCACCTGCAATGTCGCCCCCACAATCAGGGGTAGGAAGCTCGTAAACCCTTGGCTTCAGCCCTTGGCACCTGCGCAGCAGGCGCGGCCGGCATCCACCGGCAACCCGGCATGCACGTCGCGTGCCGCACCCCCGAGGCCGGCGCGGCATGCCGATCGCGCATGCCGCGCTCTGCGCAGCGCCTCCATGGGCGACAGCCGTGCCGCCTCGCAAATGATCATGTCCAAAATTTCGGCCCGCCTGGCGCCCAGCGCCATGCGCAAGCCGATTTCCTTGCGCCGCTCGGCGACGCTGGCCAGCATCACGTTCATGACGCCAAGGCCGCCCACCAGCAGCGAAATAGCCCCTACCCCGCCCAACAGGCCGGTAAACAGCCGGTTTTGCCGGCGCATGCCCTCCACCAATTGCGCCGCGGCCTGCACTTGCGCCGATTTGCCCTGTGCCGACAGGTGGTTCGATAGGCGGGCGGCCACGGCCAGCGGGTCTTCCCCGTCCGCGACCCTCACCACATAGGCGTCCTTTGGGCTGATAAAGCGGCCGGCCGCTAATGGCAGTTTGGCCACCGAGGCCAGGCCTGCGTCGGCGCCGACGAAAGGCGCATCCAGCAGCCGGGTGTCCAAGCCCGCTTTGGCTTGCCCGGTTTGCAGCGGCGTGGTTTGGGCAATACCGTGAATATCGTGAACCAAACCTTCGGCATCGCTGACAATCAGTATTTTTGTGGTTTGCGGGGTGTTGATATTTCTCCGCGGCACGTTGCAAATGAGGCTTGAAAGCCCTGGTATTGCCGGACGGCCAGCGCGACCACCTCGTTCAGTGTAAGCACCACGGTGGTAGCAATTCAGACGCCAGCACCGCACCGCCGCCTACCCCGGCCCGCGCCACGGCGAGCAGCAGAAATAGGTCCATCATCATGAGCCGCATGGTCCGCAGGCCTCGGAGCCGGCCCGTGATCAGAAAGTAAAACGGCAAAAAAACCTCCGAAACTGCGCTCGACGTCTTGATCAGCGTGAATTTTCTGGAGGCGTGGAATCTCGAAAGAATTTGCGACCATCGACTTGTGTAAATTGAAGCTCAATCTGCCTTGAAACCGTTGACGTTCGCTCTTCAGGGTTTCAGTTGACCTGTTGAAACGTCACGCCACCTTTATGCTGTGCAGACCGAAGGCTGGTCAGCAAGTCATTCATGTCGAGCTTGCCGTATTTTTCTTCGTCGTCTTTTACCATTCGGTTGTTGGCCTCGAGCATGGCAGGCGTCCAGCCCAATGCGGAGCGCATCTCGGGTGACATGGTTTTGTAAAGCGCATCGATGGCCATGCCATGTCCACGCCAGTCTCCCGCCACCGCGGGGCCCGCGAAAGCTTCAACGGAAACTTTCACCCTGTCGGCCAGCATGGCTTGTGCGGCGACCTGTTCAGCTTTCGAGAAATTACTGGAGGAGTTCTTGGCCATGGCGGCCAGTTCCTGGTCACTGAATTTCGAATAATCCAGCAGCCCTGCTTGCTGAACGTTGATCTGGTCCGCGGGCGTATGGGTTTTTTCTGATGCCTGCTGCTTGAGCGCATCCATTTTCGCGCGCGCGGCTTGGCCGACGTCCTCGAAGGACAGGACCATGGCCTGGGCCGCAGCGAGCTTGGCATTGGGTGACAGGGTGACGATCGTGCTGCTGGACGTCGTCGCGGCACCAACGGTGCCGCCTTCTTTGTCGACGGGCTTGTGCTCGTTCCCCACAGCCTTGCCGTAAATCTCGGCCTTTGAAGATACAGGGCTGTATGAACTGCCAAAGCTGCCTAAAACATTGATGCCCATTTCTCATTTCCAGGTCAATTGCGTCAGGAAAACTGGTTGTAACTTCGTATGTTGGCAGGCGCTCGGGCAGAAAATTCCTCAGTTGGTGACTTTGGAAATCGATATCGCAGATATCGTGCTGCCGCTCTGAACTGGACGAAAAAGCGTTTAATGCGTGACGGAAAAATAATTACCGGCGCGTGTCAATATCGTTTTCATGCCAATGACGCCAGTACCCACGCCCCAATAAGAACGCTGCCGGCAAGGCAATTCGGCTTCGCTGTGGGCCGGATGGCCTGTTTTCCTCCAATGTTTACAGGACTGTAAACATTTGTTTCGGCACTACGGAGATTGACTTGAGCCCTGGAGTGGGGCGATGGCCGAAAACGGAGCATGGATGTCCGTTTTGCTGCGCTGCAGCGGGGCGTTCAGTGCCTGGCCAAGGCGGCGTCCAGCTCGGCCGACAAGCCCAGCCATTGCGGGCCATCGCCGGACGCGGGTGTGCCGGGCGGCGTGGCGGTGTGGGCCAGTTGCAGCGCGTGGGCCGCGCCGGCGCTCACGCTGTCTATGAGCGGCACGCCCACGTCGGCCTGTATGCGCGCGGCCATGCCGGCCAGCCCGGCACCGCCCAGGATGATGCAGTCCGCACCTGTGGCGTGCGCCGCCTCCCGGCAAGCGTGCGCCAGCAGCGGCAGCGCGGTGGCCGGGTCGGCCGCGAGCTGCGCGCCGCTGGGCGCCACGGTGTGCACGCCGGCCAGCGCGTCGGCCACGCCCAGCGCTTGCGCCAGGCGGCGCAGCATGGGGGCCCACGCGGCGCCGCCGGTCACGATGGCAAAGCGGCCTGCCGCGGATTGCCGCACGGCTTGCAGGAAGGCGGCCTCGGCCAGCCCCGTCACCGGGCAGTCGCACAGCTCGCGCAGCGCGAACAGGCCCGGGTCGCCGAAGCAGCCCAGCAGCAGCGCATCCGGCCGTGAGCTTTGAGCCCGATAGGCGGCCCAAGCGTCCAGCGCCGCGTGGCCGGCGATGGCGCAGGCGGCCTCGGTGGCGATGTAGGCCGCGCCCAAGCGGGCCGTCACGCCGTCTACCACCGCGTGCCGTCCCAGCTCGCCGCGCACGTGGCCCAGCACCAGCGCGGTGACGGAGGCCGAGGTGTTGGGGTTGAGCACCAGCAGGCGGCGCCGGGCAGAGGTGTCGGGGGTCATGCGGCTAGGGCTGGGGGCTGGTGTTTCGTCGGCTTGCTGCGGGCAGCGCGGCAAGCGGCGTTCGCGGCGGCGGGTTCAGCGGTGCGGCTCAGCCGCGGCAGGGCTTGGCGCCAAAGATCTGCGAGAAGTCCGGCGCCTGGGTGCCGGGCGGCTCGATGCGCAACTGCTGCTCGATCTCCAGCAGGTGCTGCGTCATCAGCGCCGCGGCGGCCTTGCCGTCGCGCAGCCGTATGGCGGCCAGCAGCGTGCGGTGGTCGGCGCAGCCGCAGCCCGTGGGCACCTCGCCGTTGCCGTAGGTCATGAGCACCAGCGAGGTGCGCGAGACCAGCTCGCGCAGCACGCGGCCCAGCGTGCGGTGGGCGGCGCCGTCGGCGATGCGCAAATGAAATTCGCCGGACAGGCGTATGGCGCGGCGGCGCTCGCCCGCGGCGCGGGCGGCTTCCTCCTGCGCCAGGCAGCTCGCCAGCGCGCCCAGGTGGCCGGCCGAGGCGTGCTCCATGAAGCGCTGCACCAGCAGCGGCTCCACCATGCGCCGCACCTCGAACACCTCGCGCGCCTCCTCGGGGTCAGGCGTGGCCACCGTCGCGCCGCGGTGTGGGGCGAGGGTGACGATCTGCTCGTGCGCCAGCCGGATCAGCACCTGCCGTATGCGCGTGCGCGACACGCCGAAGGCCTGGCCCAGCTTGTCCTCGGCCAGCCGCGTGCCGGGCAGCAACTGGTGGTCGAGGATGGCGTCCACGATGCGGCCGTGGATCTGCGCGTCGGTGAGGGCGGCACCCGCGGGGGCCGCGGGCGCGGCGTCCTGCGCGGGCGGGGAGGCTTCGGTGTCTTGCATCAGGTCGTCTTCAGCCATGGCGGCGTCCCGCGGCGGCGCGCTGGCGGCGCAGCAGCCACAGCGCCCCCAGCGCCAGGCCGATGACGGCCAGCGACAGCAGCGTGGTCAGCGTGCCCAGGGCGTAGATGGCGGGCGTGGTGACGGTGGTGGTCAGGCCCTGCAGCTCCAGCGGCAGGGTGTTGACGTCGCCAATGGCCTGCGAGGTGCGGGCGATCTCGTCCCAGCTCAAGGTGAAGCCGAACAGCCCCACGCCCACCACGGAAGGCCCAATCAGCGGCAGCAGCACAAATTTAAAACTTTGCCAGGGCGTGGCGCCCAAGTCGCGCGCCGCTTCCTCGTAGGCCGGGTTGAAGCGGTTGAACACGGCGAACATGATCAAGAGGCCAAAGGGCAGCGTCCACGTCAGGTGCGCGCCCAGGGCCGAGGTGTAGAGGCCCATCAGCGTGGTGTAGCCCTCCAGCACCGTGTCCAGGCCCAGGCTGGCGAGCAGGGCGCGCATGCCGTCGTCCAGCAGCCGGAACTGCAGGCCGATGCCCAGCGACACCACGATGGACGGCATGATCAGGCTGGCCACCGTCACGAAGAAGAGGGCCGAGCCGCCGCGCAGCTTCTTGCGGAAGGCCAGGCCCGCGAGCACGGACAGCACCACGGTGAGCCCCATCACCACCGCGCCCAGCGCCAGCGAGCGGCGCAGCGCGGCCCACACGTCCACGGTGCCCAAACCCTCGGCCAGTTGCGTGAACCAGTGCAGCGACCAGCCGCGCATGGGGAAGGTCAGCCCGCCCTGCGGGCCCTGGAAGCTCAGGATGAAGATGGTGAAGGTCGGCCCGTAGAGGAAGAGCACGAACAGGGCGAACAGCAGGGCCAGGGGCCAGAAGCCGGCCGGGCGCTTGTCGTCGCGGCGGGCGGGGCGGGCGGATCGAAGTGCCATGTTCACAGCTCCCGGCGGATGTCCACCACCCGCGTCAGGCTCCACACGATGAGCAGCACCGTGGCCAGCAGGATCACCGCGTTGGCCGCGGCCAGCGGGAATTGCAGGTAGGAGGTCTGCACTTGAATGACCTTGCCCACCGAGGCGATCTGCTGCCCGCCCATCACGCCCACGGTCACGAAGTCGCCCATGACGATGGTGACCACGAAGATGGAGCCGATGACGATGCCGCTCTTGCACAGCGGGACGATCACGCTCCACAGCGTCTGCCAGGCCGAGGCGCCGCAGTCGCGCGAGGCCTCCAGCAGCGAGCGGTCAATGCGCATCATGGAGTTGAAGATGGGCACCAGCATGAACATGGTGTAGAGGTGCACGAAGGCCAGCACCACGGAGAAGTCGGAGAACAGCAGCCACTCCAGCGGCTGCGAGACCAGGCCCGCGGACACCAGCGTGTCGTTGATCAGCCCGTGGCGCCCAAGCAGCGGCACCCAGGAGATCATGCGGATCACGTTGGAGGTCCAGAACGGGATGGTGCACAGCAGGAACAGCAGCGTCTGCGCGCCCGTGCTGCGCACGTGGAAGGCCAGGAAGTAGGCGACGGCAAAACCCAGCACCAGCGTGATGGCCCAGGTCAGCAAACAGAACTTCAAGGTGGACAGGTAGGTCGCGAACGTGACGCACATCTGCCCGTCGGTGCGCGGGCAACCCTCGAAGATCTTCAGGTAGTTGGCGAAGGTGAAGCCGGGCAGCAGCTCGTACTCGTTGAAGTTCCAGAAGCTGACCATCACCACCAGCGACAGCGGGATGATGAAGAACAGCAGGAACACCAGCGAGAAGGGCGTGGCCTGCAGCCAGGCCGGCGCGCCGGCGCGCAGCGCGGCCGCCTTGCGGGGGCGGCGCGCGGTGGCCGTGGCCCCTGGCTGGCTTGCGGCGGAGGCGCCCCGCATCGTCTTTCCCGCGAAAGCGGGAATCCACGATCGCCGGGACGCACCGCGTGGTTCGTGGATGCCCGCTTTCGCGGGCATGACGGTGGGTTGTTCGGACATGGGTGCCTCCTGCTTCACTCAATTCAGGCGGCCACGAACTCGTTCCACTTCTGGACCATGTAGGTGTTCTCGTCCATCACGGCGTTCCAGCAGGCGATGCCGCCCATGCGCGCCTCGTAGCTGCCGCCGTCGCGCACGCTGCCGGCCTTGGCCAGCACCTCGCCGCTGGGGGCCTTGATGTCCTGCGCGGCGGGCTTGCCTTCCATCCAGTAGGCCCACTCGAAAGGCTCCATCTTGGCCTTGGCCGTTTCCAGCACGGCGCTGTAGTAGCCCTGGCGGTTGAGGTAGGCGCCGGCCCAGCCGTCCAGGAACCAGTTGATGAACTCGTAGGCGGCGTCGAGCTTCCTGCCCGACAGCGTGGCGGGCAGGCCGAAACCGGCGGCCCAGGCGCGGTAGCCTTCCTTCAGGGGCTGGAAGGTGCAGGCGATGCCCTTGGTG
Organism: Azohydromonas lata; assembly: GCF_034427735.1. Classification (NCBI taxonomy): domain Bacteria; kingdom Pseudomonadati; phylum Pseudomonadota; class Betaproteobacteria; order Burkholderiales; family Sphaerotilaceae; genus Azohydromonas; species Azohydromonas lata. The sequence continues at coordinate 66,572 of NZ_JAXOJX010000031.1, read as the reverse complement.
CGCACGGCGGTGACGGCCGGGCTCCACATGGACTGGATCACGACCTCGCCGGAGGCCATGAGGTTCACGCTCTCGTTGAAGTCCTTCCACAGCGAGCGGAACTGGCCGGCGCGCTTGGCCTCGATCAGCGTCTTGATGGTCAGGTCGATCTCGGCCTTGGTCATGTTGCCCTTGTCGGGGTACTTGTGCAGCCCAAGAGCCTCCACCACCATGGCCGCGTCCATGATGCCGATGGACGGGATGTTGAGGATGGCGGCCTTGCCCTTGAACTCCGGGTTGAGCAGCTCGGCCCAGGAGTTGATCGGCCGCTTGATCAGGTCAGGCCGGATGCCCAGCGTGTCGGCGTTGTAGACGGTGGGAATCAGCGTCATGAACTGCGTGGGCGCGTCGGCGAAGGTCTTGGCCTTTTCGCCAGGCAGGTACATCACCTTCTTGGGCGCGGTGCCCTGGTCGCCCACCTTCTTGCCGGCGACTTCGCCCTTGGTGAACAGCGGCGTGATCTTGTCGGCGTTCTTGATGCGCTTGGCATCTATCCCCTTGAGGTTGCCCGTGGGGATGATCTTCTTGAGCGAGAAGTACTCGGTGTCTATCAGGTCGAAGGAGTTGGGTGCGGTGACGGCGCGCTTGGTCACGTCGTCCGTGGTCACGGCCACGTACTGGATGTCGATGCCCGTGTCGGCCTTGAATTTTTCCGCGATCTTCTTGTCCTGGTTCACCGCCGTGCCGAGGTAGCGCAGCACGATCTTTTCCTGCGCGAACACCGCCGGCGCCATGCCGGTGGCCAGGATGCCGGCCATGCCCTGCAGCAGGCTGCGGCGGCCCAACGTGGTTTCGGGCACGACGAGGGGAGAGGTCTTGCGGTCGGACATGGGGGCTCCTTGCGGTTTCTGGGGGGCTGTGGTGCGGGGGAAGGCGGGTGGGCGCGGGGGCGCCGCTCAGGACTGCAGCGCGTGCGCGTGCGCGCCCTGCCAGGAAACGGTGGCGGCCTCGCCGGGCGACCAGGGCGCGGCGTCGAAGGCGGCCTCGGCCAGCATGGCGGCGATCTCGCCGGCGGCGCTGGCCAGCGTCACGAGCACGTAGGTGCCCTGGTACTCGACGTTGTGCACCGTGGCGGCCAGGCCCGCGCCGCCTGCGCGGGAGAGCAGCGTGCGGTCGCTGCGCACGGCCACCTTGGCGCCGCCTGCGGGCAGCACGTTGTGCCCGCCCATGAAGCGGGCCACGAACTCGGTGCGCGGGGCGTTGAAGATCTCGTGCGGCGTGCCCTGCTGCTCGATGCGGCCGGCGTTCATCACCACCACCTGGTCGGCCAGCGCCATGGCCTCTTCCTGCGAGTGCGTGACGTGCACGAAGCTGAAGCCCAGCTCCTTTTGCCAGCGTTTCAGTTCGGCACGCATCTTCACGCGCAGGAAGGGGTCCAGGGCGGAGAGCGGCTCGTCCAGCAGCAGCACCTTGGGGTTGGTGATCAACGCCCGCGCCAGCGCCACGCGCTGCTGCTGCCCGCCGGAGAGCTCGCTGGGCTTGCGCGCCGCGTAGGCGCCCATGGCGACGAGCTCCAGCAGCTCGGCCGCGCGCTTGCGCCGCGTGGCGGCGTCCACGCCGCGCATCTTCAGGCCGAAGGCCACGTTGTCCAGCGCGGTGAGGTGGGGGAACAGCGCGTAGCTCTGGAACATCATGGCCGTGCCGCGCTGGGTGGCGTCCAGGTCGGTGATGTTGCGCGCGCCCAGCAGTATGTCGCCTTCGGTGGCCACTTCGTGGCCGGCGATCATGCGCAGCGTGGTGGTCTTGCCGCAGCCCGACGGGCCCAGGAGGCAGCAGTAGCTGCCCGCGCGGACTTGAAGGTTGATGGCGTCAACGGCCGGCGTGCCCGCGCCGTAGCGCTTGCACAAGGCGACCAGTTCGAGATCGGCGGAGTCGGTGCTCATGCAACACACCGACGCAATGCCTGTGCCAGCCTGTATTCGGTTCAGATGGCCGATTGCATACGATCTTACGCATCCAACGTGTGCAATTGGCACCGTTCGGGGGCGTGGCCGCTACGGGCGGCGCGCGCGGCTGGTGCGTTCGCCCGGTGTCCCTCACGCCACCCGCGCCGTCGCCTCCTCGCGCCGGTCCGCGCGCACGTCGTCCACCGCCGAGGGGCTGACCCAGCCGGCCTGGGCCGCGTGCTCGGCCACGGCCACGCTGTCGGCCACCAGGCGCAGCGGCACGCCGGCCGCCGCGGCCTCTTCGGCCAGCCGCGCCACGGCGGCGTGGCGCGCGGGGTCGGGGTCCACGCTGCGGATGTAGACGGCGCACACGCGCCCGGGGTGCACCTGCACCACGCGGGCGTAGATCTCCGGGTCCTGCTCGCCGCTGTCGCCGATCAGGACGAAGGGCAGTGCCGGATAGGCCGCCAGGAGCTGCTCGATGTGGCGCAGCTTGTGCGACACGTGGTCCAGCGGGCCGAACAGCAGGTGGTCGCCAAAGTCCTTGAGCAGCAGCGGCCCCTCCGGCAGGCCCTGCAGCCGCAGGAAGTCGCGCAGCGGCGTGTACAGGTTCCACGGGCTGCTGGAGACGTAGAAGACGGGGTTGCCTTGCGCGCCGGACGCCCCGCGGTGCAGCGCGCGGTACAGCGCCGACACGCCCGCGAACGGCTTGCGGGTGTAGGCGTTGGAGCGCAGCAGCAGCGACAGCATGCGCAGCCGGTGGCGCACGTTGGACCACACCACCGTGTCGTCCAGGTCGCTCACCACCGCCAGCCGCGCCGTGGGCGGCGGCACCAGCACGCGCGCCGTGGCCGTCACGGGCAACGCGCCCGCGGCCACCGGCCACAGCAGCTCCAGCCCCACTTCCTGCCACAGCGGCTTGTCCAGCGGCTGCGCGGGCTCGAACGTCATCTCGAAGTGGCCTTCGCCGTCGGCCTCGGCCTCCAGCGCCTGCTCGCCCAGCACGGCGCGCACGCGCGCGCCCGGCACCTCGCCGGAGGCCATGCGGCGGTACACGGCCACGAGGTTGCGCCAGGCCGGGTCCGCCGCCTGCGGCGCGCGGTGCGCCACCAGCCGCAGCACGCGGCCGGACAGCATGAGCCGCTGCGCCGTGCCGTAACCGAGGTAGGGCACGATTTCCAGCGGGCCGGGCGGCCGGCGCTGCTGCACGTGGTGACGCCGCCAGTCGTTGAGCCGGTCGGCCCTATCCACCCAGCGGCCTATCGTGGAGCGAATCTTCATGGCCGCGCGCGGGCAAGGCGCATGCCTTGCGATCTCGCCGGGGCAGGCCGGCGCTTGTAGGACCGGTCCGACCCGAGCTTGCGCCATTCGGCGATGGCGCCGGGCCATCTGCGCGATGCCAAATGAGCTCATCGAATGCCACGCACCGGAGATCCCGCATGAGCTCGTCACCCCTGACCCCCTTTGGCGAACATTCCTTGACGCTGGTGGCCGCCGTCTTCGACAGCCCGTCGCAGGCCGAGCAGGTCGCGGCCGCGCTGCGCCACGAGCCCGGGCTGCACTCCACCGTGATCCACCCCGGCGACCAAAGCGTCGCGCGCAAGCTGGAGCCCGAGCAGCACGGCATCTGGCGCACGCTGCTGCGCAGCCACGCCGTGTTCATGCCGGCCGGCGCCGCGTTGGGCGTGGTCGTGGCGCTGTTGCTGGTGGCCGCCGGCTGGCCCGCGGCCGTGGAGTCGCCCTTCTTCGCCGCGCTGTTCCTGGCGCTGATGGGCGGCTTCTTCGGCGGCATGGTAGCCGGGCTGCTGACGCTGCGCCCTGACCATGCCGTCGTCATCCGCAAGGTCCGCGCCGCGCTGGCCCGTGGCGGCCACGCGGTGGTCATCCACCCCATGAACGAGATGCGCGCCCGCGCCGCCATGGCAGCCTTGCAACGGGCCGGCGCGACGCCGCTGCGCTCGTTCTGAGCACGGCCACTGCCATAAAAAAACCCGCCGCCGCGTACCGGAACGCGAGGGCGGGTGCTCAAGCCCCGGGGCGGCGGCGTCGCCCCGGGAAGGGTGATGAGAAAGCGGCGCCGTCAGCGCCGGGCGGCTGCTTGTAACCCGTGCGCGGTGCCGGCGTCAGCCGAGCTGCACCTCGATGCGCCGCGGCTGGGCATGCGCCTGCTTGGGGATGCGCAGGTTGAGCACGCCGTCGCGCAACTGGGCCTGGATGGCGCCGGCGTCGAGCTCGCGGCTGAGCGTGAAGGCGCGGCGGTAGCGCGGCAGCCGCACCTCGGCGTACAGCGCTTCCAGCCCCTCGGGGGCGAAGGCTGCGACGGCGCCCTCTATGAGCAGCGTGTCGCCTTCGACCTTGAGCTCCAGTTGCTCGCGCGGCACGCCCGGCAGGTCGGCCAGCAGCGTGATGCCGGATTCGTCCTCGAACACGTCCACGCGCGGCACCATGGCGCGGTCATCCTTGGGCGCGCGCTGCGCGGCGGCGGGTTGCTGGGCTGGCTGTTGCACGTTGCGTCCGTTGTTGGCTTGGAGGTCGCGGGTGTCGGTCATGGCGATGTCTCCGTGAAAAAAGGCCTGTGGTGTCTGGAAAATTCGCGGGTCACTGGACTTGGATGCGCTGCGGCTGCGCCTCGGCGCGGCGGGCGACGCTCACGTTGAGCACGCCGTCCCGGTAGCGGGCCTGCACCTGTCCCGCATCCACGTCGTCGGGCAGGCTGATGGCCCGCATGAAGCGGCCGCTGCTGCGCTCGCGGCTGTACACGCGCTGCTTGCCGGCTTCCTGGCCCTCGGCCACGGACGGGGCGCGCTCGCCGGAGATGGTCAGCACGCCGCGGTCGAGGTTGACCTCGATCTTGGCCGGGTCCAGGCCGGGTGCGAAGGCATAGATCTCCACGCTGTTGGGCGTGCGGCCGACGTTGACGGCCGGGAAGGCGCCGGGCGCCACGGAGCGGATGCTGGACGCCTGGCCCACGGGGCCGAACACGTCGTCAAGCTCGCGGCGCAGGCGATCGAAGTCGCCAAAGAGGCCACCGGGAAAAGTCAAAAGGGATCCAAACATGGCTATGTCCTCCTGCGTCATCGGCCCCGCTGCGGCGTCTTCTTCTTCACTGCCCGCGGCGCCGGGATGACCGACAGATAGGGCGCCCCGCGCAGGCTTCAAGAGCTTTTTTTCAACGGCGAAGCGGATTTTTTTCGGGAGCCCTAAACAGGCCGGGCTCGGCGCATGAGGAGGTGGTCCATGCGCCGCCGCGCGCGGCGGCGCGCTGCCGGTTGCGCCCGCGACGGCCTGCGCCTGCGCCGCAAGGCGCATCCGGGCCCGCTCAATCGCCCACGGCCCACCACGCCGGCAGCAGCGCGCGCACGTCCGGCCGGTTGAAGCGCTCGTCCAGCAGGTGCAGCACGCCGCGGTCTTGCGGCCCGCGGATCACGCGCCCGGCGGCCTGCACCACCTTCTGCAGCCCCGGATAGAGGTAGGCGTGGTCGAAGCCGGCCCCCAGGCGCTCGTCCAGCAGCCGGCGGAACTGCTCGTTGACCGGGTTGACCTGCGGCAGCCCAAGCGTGGCGACGAAGGCGCCTATGAGCCGCTCGCCCGGCAGGTCTATGCCCTCGCTGAAGGCGCCGCCCAACACCGCGAAGCCTATGCCGCGCCCGCCCTCGACGAAGCGCTCCACGAACGCCGCCTGCTCCGGCTCGCTCATGCCGCGCGACTGCCGCCAGGCCGGGATGTCCGGCCGCGCCGCCGCGAAGGCGTCGGCCGCCTGCTGCAAATAGCCGTAGCTGCTGAAGAAGGCCAGGTAGTGGCCCGGGCGCTCGTCGTACTGCGCGCCCATGAGCGCCACGATGCGCCCAAGCGAGGCCTGCCGGTGCTGCCAGCGCGTGGACAGCCGCTGCGCCACGCGCACGCGCAACTGCTCGGCGGCGAAGGGGGCGGGCACGTCCAGCTCCACCGCGTCCGGCGGCAGCCCAAGCAGCGCGCGGTGGTGGTGCGGCGGCTGCAGCGTGGCGGAAAAGAGGGTCAGCGACTGCGCCGCGGCCAGGCGCGGCGCCAGGTGCGGCGCCGGCACCACGTTGCGCAGGCTCAGGCGGCGGCGGGCGCCGTCGGTCTGCAGGTCCAGCAGCGCGTGGGGGCCGAAGTCCGCCGCCAGCCGCGCGAAGTGCAGCGCCTCGAAGGCGAAGTCCAGTTGCCCGGCGTCCGGCGCGCCGCTGGCCTCGGCCTGCGCCTGCAGCACGGCATTGGCCGCCAGTTGCAGCGCCTCCACGAATTTCACGGGCAGCCCGTCCAGCACGCGGTAGGAGGGCACCGCCGCGCGCGCGGTGCCGGCAAAGGGTGCGGATGTGGTGGCGGGCGCAGGTGGCGAACGCAGGCCTTCGCCAGGCAGCAGGCTGGCCTGGGCGGCGGTCGCGGTTTCGGCCGGGGCCGTGCCGCTCTCGCCCTCGCCCTCGCCCTCGCTCTCACGCTCGTCCTCGCCCTGGTCCAGGAGCTTCACCGCCTCGCGCCAGCGGCGCTGCAGCCGCTGCAGCGCGCGTTTGACCTCGCCGGTGGCGCCGCGGGCGAGCAGGCGCCAGGTGGCCGGGTCCAGCTCGGCGGAGTACATACGCCGCGCACGCTCCACCAGGTTGTGCGCCTCGTCCACCAGCAGTGCCGTCTTCCAGCCCTGGGCGCTGCTCAGGCCGTGCAGCAGCGCGGCACTGTCGAACCAGTGGTTGTAGTCGCCCACGTACACGTCGGCCCAGGGCGCCAGCTCCAGGCCCAGGTAGTAGGGGCACAGGCCGTGGCGCGCGGCCAGGGCGCGCAGCGGCTCGCGCTCCCAGGCGGGCAGCGCCACGGCATCCAGCCGCGCCGCGGGCAGCCGGTCGTAGAAGCCCGCCGCCAGCGGGCAGGAGCCGCCGTGGCAGCTCTTGTCCGGGTGCTCGCAGCTCTTTTCGCGGGCGACCAGCTCCAGCACGCGCAAGGGGAGGGCGGCGGCCGGACGGTGGTCGCCTGCGCCGGGCTGCGGGGCGGTGTCGGGCGTGCCGGCCGGCAGGCGGGACGTGGTTTCGCCCTCGCAGGGTGGCGGGCCTGGCGGCGTGGGCTGTGCCGGCTGCCGGGCCGCATGCGCCTGGCGCAGCGTGGCCAGCGCCTGCAGCGCCAGGGCGCGGCCCGAGGTCTTGGCGGTGAGGAAGCAGATGCGGTCCAGTTGCTGCCCCGGCATGGCCTTGAGCAGCGGAAACAGCGTGCCCACCGTCTTGCCTATGCCCGTGGGCGCCTGCGCCAGCAGGCAGCGGCCGTCGCGCGCCGCGCGGTACACGGCCTCGGCCAGCGTGCGCTGGCCCGCGCGAAAGCCCGCGTGCGGAAAGGCGAGCGCCTGCAGCGCCGCGTCGCGCGCCGTGCGGTGCGCCGCCTCCAGCCGCGCCCACTGCTCGAAGGCGGCGCAGGCTGACAGCAGCTCGCGCTCCAGCTCCGCGGCGGTGGCGCGGCGGGTGAACACCGTCTCGTGGGCGCTGCCCAGCTCCAGGTAGACCAGCGCCAGCTCCACCTCGACGCAGCCCTGCTCGCGGCACAGCAGCGCGCCGTAGGCCATGAGCTGCGCCCAATGCAGCGCGCGCACGCCCGGCGGCTGGCGCTCCAGCCGGCCGCGGTAGGTCTTGACTTCCTCCAGCCGGTGGGCGGCAGGGTCGTAGCCGTCGGCGCGGCCGCGCACGCGCAGCTGGCCCACGTCGGCCTGCAACGGCAGCTCGCGCCGGTAGCCGGGAGCGCGGCGCGAGGCCACCAGGGCGTGGCCCTCCTGGCCTTCCTGGGCCGTTGGGCCGCCGGCCAGGCGCTGGTCCAGGTCGCCGCGGCGCAGGCTGAATTCGCACAGCGCACGCACGGCGACGGTGTAGGGCGGCTTGTCGGACGGCTGTGCGGACATACAGCCCGCCATTGTCGCCGGCATGGCTTGGCCCCACGGGGCGCTTCGGTCCGGACGACCAACAGCCGCCTCCTACAAGGCTTTGCGCGAGCCACCCGGCCGTGCGCAGGGCCGCGTGCGGCGGGCATGGGGTCGCTGTTGCGGAACAATCCAGCCTGCTTTCCACCCTGCCGCCATGGCCTGCGCGACGTCACTGCCTCCCCTGGACCATGCCCAAGCCTCGCTGCGCCGCTACGCGGGCGAGTACCCGGCGCATGCCCATGCGCACGCGCAGGTGCTGGTGGGCCTGGAGGGCTGCCTGCAACTGGAGCTGGACGGGCATGCCGCCTTCGTCGATGCGGCCAGTGCCTTGATCGTCCCGGCCGGCGTGGCGCACGCCTTCCTGGCCGAGACGCCCGCGCGCGTGCTGGTTCTGGACGCGCCGCCCGGCCCTGCGCTGGAGCGCGTGCGCCGCTTCGCGCCGCCGCCGGCGTGGAAGGTGTTGCCCGCGCAGGCGCTGGATGCCCAAGCCGCCCTGGCCACGCTGCAGGGCACGGCCACGCTGCTGCCGCGCCGCCGCCTGGACCTCGCTGCCCTGGCGGCCGCCGTGGCCGCGGCCCCGGCGCAGGACTGGAGCACGCCGCGCCTGGCCGCGCTGGCCTGCCTGAGCCCGCAGCGCTTCCATGCCCGCTTCGTCGAGCTCGCGGGCCAGCCGCCCGCGGCCTGGGTGCGCGCCAGGCGCCTGGACGCGGCCGAGCGGCTGCTGCGTGCGGGCCTGTCACTGGACGCCGCCGCGCTGCAGGTGGGCTACGCCACGGCCAGCGCGCTGGCCTACGCGCTGCGGCGCGAGCGCGGCGTGGGCGCGAGAGGGTTGCGCCGCCCAAAGTGAGCCGGCGGCGGTCGCGCACTTCACTTCAAGAGCCTCTCGACATTTCCCCTGCACCGCCGCCCCATCCTTGACGGCATGAACACGCATCCCAAGACCGGCGTCGTGCTGGTGCTTTCGGCCGCGGCGCTGTGGGGCACCACGGGCACGGCGCAATCCTTTGCCGGCGGCGGGCTGTCGCCGCTGTGGTTCGGCGCGCTGCGGCTGCTGGTAGCGGCGCTCTTCTTTGCCCTGTGCTTCGCGCTGCGGCGCGGGCCGCGCCCGGCCGCGCCCGGCACGCCCTTGCCGCGGCTGGCGCTGTTGGGCGCCGGGCTGAGCATGGCCGCCTACAACCTGAGCTTCTTCGGCGGCGTGCGCGAAGCCGGGGTGGCGGTGGGTACGGCCATCGCGCTGGGCAGCGGCCCGGTGTGGGCGGGCGTGCTGCAGTCGCTGCTCACGCGCCAGGTGCCCGCGCCGGGCTGGTGGCTGGGCACGGCGCTGGCCGTGGGCGGCGGCGTGCTCATGACGCTGGCCGGCGGCAGCGCCGCGGCCGTGAGCCCCGCGGGCGTGGCGCTGTGCCTGCTGGCCGGGCTGTCCTACGCGGTCTACACGCTGGCCAGCCAGCGCCTGCTGCGCGCCGCGCCGCCCGCGGCCGTGACGCTGTATGCCTTCGGCGCCGCCGCGGCGCTGGCGCTGCCGGCGGCGTGGTGGCAGTCCGGTGCGCCCGCGCCGCACCCGGCCGACGTGGCGGCCGTGCTCTACGTGGGCGTGGCCGCCACGGGGGTGGCCTACCTGCTCTACAGCCACGCGTTGCGCCACATCGCCACCGCGCCGGCCGTCACGCTGGCGCTGGCCGAGCCGGTGGTGGCCTTCCTGCTGGCCGTGGCCGTGGTGGGCGAGCGCCCAAGCGCCTACGCGGTGCTGGGCCTGTTGCTGGTGGTGGCCGGCGTGCTGGCGGTGGTGCGCAATGAGCTGTTGGGCGCAAGCCGCCGCGCCCGGCAAGGGCAAGCCACGGCGGCGGCCGCGGCGCCTGCGGATGCGGCAAGCTCGCGCGACGCCGCGGACGCCGGCTTGCGCGCCCCGCGCGTCCATCCATCGCCCTAACCCCTGCCCATCCCATGGACGACCCCTTCAAGCTGCACCGCTTCGTCGCCGCCCAGGACGCCGTGCTCGCCGCCGTGCGCGCCGAGCTTGCCGCCGGCGACAAACGCACGCACTGGATGTGGTTCGTCTTTCCGCAGCTCAAGGCCCTGGGCCGCAGCACCACGGCGCTGCACTTTGGCCTGGGCGGCCGGGACGAGGCGCTGGCCTACTGGCGCCACCCCGTGCTGGGTGCGCGGCTGCGCGAGTGCACCGCGCTGGCGCTGGGCGTGCCGCCGCCGCGCAGCGCGCACGAGATATTCCATTCGCCCGACGACTTGAAGTTCCGCTCCTGCATGACGCTGTTCGGGGCCGTCGCGCCGCAGGAGCTGCTGTTCGGGCAGGCGCTGCGCCGCTTTTTCGACGGGCCGGACCCGCGCACCCTCGAACTGCTGCGCTGAAACCCTGCGGCCGGGCGCATCCACCGGCGGGAAAACCACAACAGGCGCAGCGGATGCGCTTTGATCGCCGTCAAGAAATACTGTCGCCACCCCCGCACACAATGGGCCGAAGCTGCGAGGGCTGCGGCGGACGCCGAGGTTTCGTGCAGTGGTCCGGCATGGCGCAGCCGAATATTCATATTCGGACTCCTGGGGCATGGAAACTTCCACGAATCATCAAGCGCCCACACGCCTGAAAATCACGGTCGGCATGCTGACCTTGTTTTTGCTGATAGGCCACTCGTTGCCCACCTTCAGCCTGTTCGGCTCCGCGGAAGCCTATTTGCCGCTGCACATGCTGCTGGAGTTTTGCGGCATGGCCATTGCGGCCATGGTTTTTTCGCTGACCTGGACGCTGCACCGCCGCGGCGACCAGCGCATGCTGTGGCTGGGCCTGGGCCTTTTGCTGGTGGCGCTGGTCAATTTCGCGCACACCCTGTCCTTCAAGGGCATGCCGGTTTTCGTCACGCCCAGCGGTCCGGAAAAGGCCATCAATTTCTGGCTGGCTTCGCGGTTTTATACGGCGGTGACCTTGTGCCTGTTCGCGTTCCTGCCGCCGCGGCGCTGCAGCCTGCCCGGCGCGGCCGTGGGCCTGGGTTTCGTGCTGTGCATGGCGGCACTGACTTATTGGGTGGGCTTGTGGCAATCGCGATGGCTGCCCCGTACCTTCATCGCCGGCAGCGGTTTGACCGATTTCAAAATCGGTGCCGAATATGCGCTGTCAATTGTGCTGGCCCTGGTGGCGCTGCGCCTGGCCTGGCGGGCACGGCGCAAGCCTACCCACACTTTGCACCTGATGGCCGCCGCGGCCTGGACGCTGAGCCTTTGCGGCCTGTTTTTCGCTCTCTACGCCACCGTCACCGACATTCTCAACCTGCTGGGCCACCTGTACCAGTCGGCGGCCTACGCCATGATTTACTACGGCATTTATGTGCATGGCGTGCGCCAGCCGCAGGCGGCGCTGACTAGCCTGAGCTCGCGCTACCGCAATATCCTGGACAGCACCGACGTCGGCACCTGGGAATGGAACGTGCAAAGCGGCGACGTATTCTTCAACGAGCGCTGGTGCAGCATGCTGGGTTATGCCCAGCATGAAATAAAACCGCGCCTGGAGAGCTGGTACAGCCTCATCCACGTGGACGATTTTGCCAACATAGAAAAAGCGCTGGTGGCCCATTTGGACGGCGGCACGCCGTTCTATGAATGCGAGCACCGCCTGCGCCACAAAAATGGCCATGACATCTGGGTACTGGACCGCGGCCAGGTATTGGAGCGCGACGAACAGGGCCGCCCCCTGCGCGCCGCCGGCATGCACATGGACATTACCGACCGCAAGGCCATGCAGCGGCGCAATGACGAATTGCTGGCGCGCCTGCAGAAAATCACGTCCAAAGTGCCGGGCATGGTTTTTCAATACCAGTGGTGGCCGGGCGGGCGCAGCGCCTACCCTTATGTCAGCGCCGGCGTTCGGGAGCTGTTCGGCGTGTCGCCGCAGGACGTGGCGCGGGACAGCTCGCCCATTGCCGCCAGGGTGCACCCCGACGACATGGGCCAGGTGGCCGCCACCATCAAGGCCTCGGCCAAATCCATGCGCACCTGGCACACCGAATTCCGCACCCTCTGGCCGGACGGCAAAATTTTATGGGTGGAAGGTTTGGCGGAGCCGGAATCCCTGCCGGACGGCAGCATCCTGTGGCACGGTTATGTGCGCGACGTCACCGAGCGCAAGCGCATGTCCGCAGAATTGCAGAAATACCACCTCCACCTGGCGGACCTGGTTGAGACCCGTACTGCGGAACTGGAAGCCGCGAAATTCGCGGCGGAATCGGCCAACGCCGCCAAAAGTGCCTTCCTGGCCCACATGAGCCACGAAATACGCACGCCGCTCAATGCCATCATCGGTATGGCGCAAGTGGCCCTGCGCGACGCGCAGGCGGCACCGGCACAGCGGCATTTGCGCCAGATTCAGGATTCCGGCCGCCTGCTGCTGGACCTCGTGAGCGACGTGCTGGATATTGCCAAAATCGAGGCCGGCAAGCTAGTGCTGGAATACCGGCCCGTGCGCTTGCCGCAGGTCATACAGCGGGCCATGCGCTTGACGGAGCATCGCGCGCTGACGCAGCAATTGCAGTTCGGCGTCAAATGCGCGGAGGATTTGCCGCCCGGCATCTTGTGCGACGAAACCCGGCTGCTGCAGGTGCTGGTCAATTTGTTGGGCAATGCCATCAAATTCACCGAGCATGGCGGCGTGCACATGCGGGTGCGGCCCATGGAGTTTCAGGGCAGGCGCTGGATTGAATTTGCCATCAGCGATACCGGCATCGGCATCAGCCCCGGCCAGATTGACGCGCTGTTCCGGCCTTTCCACCAGGGCGACCACTCCACCACGCGGCGTTTCGGCGGCACGGGTTTGGGCTTGTCCATCAGCAAGCGCATCGTGGATTTGATGCAGGGCAGTATCACGGTGGAAAGCGAGGCCGGCCGGGGCTCGTGTTTCCGTGTGCGCATTCCCCTGGTGGAGGCGGCGGTGCCGGAAGACAAATGGGCTTTGGCGCGCATGGAGGGCCTGCAGGGCGTGCGCCGCCTGGAGGGCTTGAACATTCTCGCCGCGGAGGACGACGGGGTGAACCGCTGGGTGCTGCAGGATTTGTTGCAGCAGGAAGGCGCGCATTGCCTGATTCTGGGTACCGGCTCCGAGGCGCTGGAATTGCTGGACCAGCGCGCGAATTTCGATTTGTTCATCACCGACGTGCAAATGCCCGGCCTCAGCGGTTATGACACGGCGCGTCGCTGCCGGGAAAACCATCCCGAAATCCCCGTGCTCGGCTTGACCGCCTATGCCCTGGCCGAAGAAAGGCAGCGCTGCCTGGAGGCCGGCATGGCCGCCCACGTGACCAAGCCGGTGGACGTGGATATTTTGTGCGAGACCATTTTGAAAGTGCTGGGCCGGGAGGGGGGCGCGGCGGACCAACCCGCGCCAGTGCTTCAGGCCGACATGCCGCCGGCCGTGGCCATGGCGCCGGCCGGGGTGGAGGCGGCTGCCGTCGAGGCGCCGGTGATCGACTGGCCGGGTTTGTGGCAGCGGCTGCGGCGGGCCGAGTCGGTGCGGCAGATCCTGCAGACCCTGGTGGACCACCACGGCGCCTCGGCCGAGGCGCTGCGCCGCTACGGCAGCCAGGCCGACCTGCCGGCCCTCTCCGGCCTGGCGCACCAGTTGCGCGGCGTGGCCGGCACCTTGTGCGCCGAGCCCGTCAAGCGGGCGGCCACCGTGCTGGAAGGGCAGATCCGCCAGACCGGCACCTACGAGCCCCAGGCGCTCGACAGCCTGGCCGACGCGGTGGACGCGCTGATGGCGCAGGCGCGCGGCGGGCTCAAGGACGGCTCGCTGACCCGCTCCTGAGCGCCCCCGTTTCCGCCGCCGCCGGCGTGGGCGCCGGCGCTTACCCGGCCGCGTCGCCTTGCTCGGCGATGCGCCGCAGCGCCTGCTCGAAGGCCTGCGGCGGCTGCGCGCCCTGGATCAGGTAGCGGTCGTTGACGATCACCGAGGGCACGGACTGGATGCCCAGCTCCTGCCACTGCCGCTGCAGCGCGCGCACCTCGTCGGCATAGGTGCCTTGCGCCAGCACCTCGCGGGCGCGGGCCCCGTCCAGCCCGGCCTTGCGCGCGGCCTCCAGCAGCACGGCGGGGTCGGACGGGTTCTGGTCGTCCGTCTGGTAGGCCTGGAGCAAGGCGCGTTTCAAGGCGAGCTGTTTGCCTTCCAGGCCGGCCCAATGCAGCAGCCGGTGCGCGTCGAAGGTGTTCCAGATGCGCGTGCGCGGGCCGAAGGTGAAGCTCACGGCGGCGCCGCGCTCGCGCAGGTGGGCGCGGGTTTCCTCCAACTGTGCCGGGGTGCGGCCGTACTTGCGGCACAGGTGCTCGGTGCTGTCCTCGCCCTCGGGGCCCATGGCGGGGTTGAGCTCGAAGGGCTGGAAGTGAATCTCCACCGGCATGTCCGGCAGTTGGGCCAGCGCCTGCTCCAGCGCGTACAGGCCCACGGCGCACCAGGGGCAGGCGATGTCGGAGACGAAGTCGATTTTCAGCATGTGGATTCCTGTGCGGGAGCGGCGGGAAGGGCGTCGGCCGCAGTGGCCGCAGTGGCCGGGTTGGCCGGGCGCCGCTGCAGCGTGACGGCGGCTTGCGTGCCCAGGGCGCGGGCGCGCAGTTGGCCGCAGCCGCCGTCCACGTCCTGCCCGGCCGAGTTGCGCAGCCGGGTGAGGATGCCGCGGCGGTTGAGCCAGCGCGCCATCTCGGCGGCGCGCTCGCCCGCCGGACGCTTGAAAGGCAGCTCCGGCACGCTGTTGTAGGGGATCAGATTCATCATCGCGTACTTGCCCTTGAGCAGCCGCTCCATGCCGGCGAGCTCCTCGTCCGTGTCGTTGATGCCTTCGAGCAGCGTCCACTGGAACTGGATGGGATAGCCGGTGAACCGCGCGTAGCGCTCGGCCGCCTCCACGAGGTCTTGCGGCGCGATGCGCGGGGCGCGCGGCAGCAGGCGCTGGCGCAGCTCGGCGTCGGTGGTGTGCAGCGACAGGGCCAGCGCCGGCTTCACCGCCAGCGTGGGCAGCCGCTCGAAGGCGCGCTCGTCGCCCACGGTGGAGAACACCAGCTCCTTGTGGCCGATGCCGCCGGCCGTGCCCAGCACCTGTATGGCCTCCAGCACGTTGTCCAGGTTGTGCGAGGGCTCGCCCATGCCCATGAACACCACGCGCTTCACCTCGCGCTGCGACCGCGCCAGGGCCACCTGGGCCACGATTTCCGCGCTGCCGACCTGGCGCAGCAGGCCGGACTTGCCCGTCATGCAAAAGGCACAGCCCACGGCGCAGCCGACCTGGCTGGAGACGCACACCCCGCCGCGCGGCAGCAGCACGCTTTCCACGGCCTGGCCGTCGGCGAGGTCCACCAGCAGGCGCACGGAGCCGTCGGCGCCGGGGTGGGAGGAGCGCAGGCGCGCCAAGCCGTCCAGCTCGGCCTGCAGCGCGGGCAGCGCGGCGCGCACCGGCGCCGGCAGCCAGTGCTCGGGGCGGCGCACGGTGGTGGTGTCCAGCGGCAGCGCGCGCGTCCACAGGCGCAGGAGGTGCTGCTCGTGCACGGGCCGCGCGCCCAGGGCGCGCAGGCGCTGGCGAAGGGTGTCAACTTGCATGGGGTTACTGCTGGGAAGAAGGGCGGCCTGGGCGCGAAGGCGGGAGTGTAGGCAGCTGAAGCAAAGGCGGCGGCGAGGGCAGCGGCGAGGAGGGCTGGCGGCGGCTCGATGGAACGCCGGGTGACCGGCCGGAATTTTAGGCGCCGCCCCGCCCACGGCCTTTGGGCCGCCGCGCGGCGCGGCGCGGGTTGACCCGCCCCCAGCTTTGTCCGGGCCGCCGCGGGAGGATTGCACCGCGGCGCCAGGGAGCTTCCTCCCTGCATCCCACCCTGGTTCCAGGGTTAGCCTTCAGACCAGGGATTGATATTGCCGGCCGGTTTTCTTCTCCGGCTTGCTCTTGCAGGCCCTTGTTCGCCGCTGCCGCGCTTGGCCTCGTGAATGCGCCGCGGCCGGCAGCGGCGAACCCTCCACCGTGCCTTGGAAGTCGCTGTAGGCACATCGTCGTTTTCGCAGTTGCAGTGCGCAGGCGCGGTCCGGTGCGGGGAGCGATCCCGCCGGCGGCGTGTGCGCCCCTGTCCCAACCGAGGACCCGCGACATGAACTTCCGCAACCTGACCTTCAAAGCGCGGCTTGCCGCGGCCTTTGCGCTGATGGCGCTGCTGGTGGCCGCGGTGAGCGTGACGGCACTGCACGCCCTGGCGCGCGAGCGCGCCGGCTTCGAGCTGTACGGCCGCGGCGTGGCGCCGCGCGTGGAGCTGGCGCAGGAGGTGCTGGCCCAGGCGCAGGCCCGCGCCGTGGCCCTGCGCGAGCTGCTGCTGGCCGGCACCCCCAAGGAGCGCCAGGCCGCCACCGCCGCCCAAACGCGGGCGCACCAGGGTGTGACGGAAGCGCTGCAGCGCCTGCGCAAGCTGCTGGCCCAGCCGGGCGTGGGCGCGCAGGAGCGCAGCCTGTATGCCGGCATCGAGAGCGCCGAGTTCCTCTATGGGCCGCTGATGCAGTCCGCGGCCGCGCTGGGCCGCGACGGCCAGCGCGAGCAGGCGCTGGACAAGCTCAACACCGCCAGGCCGTTGCAGGTGCAACTGATCCAGGCCGTGCGCGACTACCGCAACCACGGCGCCGTCCAGGCCGCCGAGGTGCTGGAGCAGGCCGGCGCGGCCTACGCCCTGACCCGCAACCTGCTGCTGGCGGGCTGCGCCGGCGCCGCGGCGCTGGCGGCGGTGCTGGCGCTGCGCATGAACCCCTCCTTCAACCGCCAGCTCGGCGGCGAGGCGGCCGAGGCCGTGCGCGTGGCCCACGAGCTGGCCCAGGGCCGGCTCGACGTGGTCGTGCCCTGCCGCCCCGGCGACGAGCACAGCCTGATGGCCGCGCTCCAGGCCCTGCGCGACCAGCTCGTGCGCACCGTGGGCGAGGTGCACCGCAACGCCGAGGGCGTGGCCGCCGCCAGCGCGCAGATCGCCCACGGCAACCAGGACTTGAGCCGCCGCACCGAGCAGCAGGCCTCGGCGCTGCAGCAGACCGCCGCCTCCATGGACGAGCTCGGCAGCACCGTGCGCCACAACGCCGACAACGCCAGCCAGGTCGATCAGCTCGCCAAGGGCGCGTCGGACGTGGCGATCAAGGGCGGCGAGGTCGTGGCCCAAGTGGTGCAGACCATGCGCGGCATCGAGGACAGCTCGGCCAAGATCGCCGACATCACCAACGTCATCGACGGCATCGCCTTCCAGACCAACATCCTGGCCCTGAACGCCGCGGTGGAGGCCGCCCGCGCGGGCGAGTCCGGGCGCGGCTTCGCGGTGGTGGCCGGCGAGGTGCGGGCGCTGGCGCAGCGCAGCGCCGAGGCGGCGCGCCAGATCAAGCACCTCATCACCGACAGCGTGCGCCGCGTGGGCGAGGGCTCCACCCTGGCCGACGAGGCCGGCCGCACCATGGGCGAGGTGGTCACCGCCATACAGCGCGTGACGGACCTCATGGGCCAGATCAACGCCGCCAGCGCCGAGCAAAGCCGCGGCGTGGCCCAGGTCGGCCAGGCCGTGGCGCAGATGGACCACGCCACCGGGCAAAACGCCGCGCTGGTGGACCAGAGCGCCGCTGCGGCCTGCAGCCTGCGCGAGCAGGCGCAGCGGCTGGTGCTGGCGGTGTCGGTGTTCCGCACGGCGCCGTCGCAGCCCGGCCGCGCGCCGTTTGCCGAGGCCGACGCGGCTGCGCGGGCGGAGGCCCCGGCCCTGCCGGCGGCGCAGCCCGCACCGCAGGCCGCGCAGCACACCCGCCCCGCGCGCCAGGAGCCCGCGGCAACGCGCTTGGGAGCCCAAGCCCTGCTGATGCCGCTCATGGCGCGGCCCGGCGCCGCCGTGGGCGCCAGCAGCTTGGGCGGCGCCTGAGGGGCGCGGCGCCCGCCCTGCCGCCACGTCACATCAGCGCCACGCCCTTGACCTGCGCGAACACCTCGTCGCCGGGCTGCAGCGCCAGCGCCTCGCAACTGCGCCGCGTGATGCGCGCCAGCAGCCGCGTGCCGCCCAACCGGGCCAGGGCGAGTTGCAGCAGCGCCGTGCCGCGGTCGGCCTGCACCTGCTCGATGACGGCCGGCAGCACGTTGACGATGGTGCTTTCCTGCGGCCGCACCCGCGTGAGGCTCACGTCGCGTGCCAGTACGTGCGCGCGCACCCGCTGCCCAAGCGCCATGCCGGGCTGCTCGCCCACCCAGAGGCTGCCGCCGTGAAAACCGATGCGCACCAGGCCGTAAGCCTCGTCGCGCTCCACCACTTGGGCGTCTATCACCACGCCGGCCTCGTCGGGCGCGCCGGCGCCGCCGCGGCGCACCAGCGCCGGCAGGTCGGTGCGCGCCATCAGCTCGGCCAGCGGGCCGGCGGCCGCCACGCGGCCGGACTCCAGCAGCACCAGGTGGTCGGCCAGCCGCGCCACCTCGTCCAGCGAGTGCGTGACGTAGAGGATGGGCAGCGCCAGCTCGCGCTGCAGCCGCTCCAGGTAGGGCAGGATCTCGGCCTTGCGCGCCGCGTCCAGCGCGGCCAGCGGCTCGTCCATGAGCAGCAGTTGCGGCGCGGTGGCCAGCGCCCGCGCGATGGCCACACGCTGGCGTTCGCCGCCGGAGAGCGTGGTCACGCGGCGGCCCATCAGCGCGCCTATGCCCAGCAGCTCGATCACGGGCTCCAGCGCCAGGCGCTGCGCGGCGGCACCGGCGCGCTTGCGGCCATAGGCCAGGTTGCCCTGCACGTCCAGGTGGGCGAAGAGGGCGGACTCCTGGATCACGTAGCCCAGCGCGCGGCGGTGCGGCGGGACGAAGCGGCCGCGCGCGTCGTCCTGCCAGACCTCCTCGCCCAGCGCCACGCGTCCTTGCGCGCGCTCCAGCCCGGCGATGGCGCGCAGCAGCGTGGTCTTGCCGCAGCCCGACGGGCCGAAGAGGGCCGTGACGCCGCGGCCGGGGAGAGATAAAGAGACGTCCAGCGCGAAACCCGGACGCGTGAGCGACAGGTGCGCCTCGATCACGCCCGGCCCCCGTCGCGCGGCGCGCGGTTGAGCAGGTACAGCGCCACCAGCACCGTGAGCGCGAAGCCCACCATGCCGGCGGCCAGGCGGTGGGCGTCGGCCATCTCGCCGGCCTCCACGTGGTCGTACACGGCCATGGACAGCACCCGGGTCTGGCCGGGGATGTTGCCGCCGATCATCAGCACCACGCCGAACTCGCCCACCGTGTGCGCGAAGCCCAGCACGCTGGCCGTGAGCAGCCCCGGGCGCGCCAGCGGCAGCGCCACGGTGAAGAAGCGGTCCAGCGGCCCGGCGCGCAGCGTGGCCGCGGCCTCCAGCGTGCGCTCGGGGATGGCTTCGAACGCCTGCTGCAGCGGCTGCACCACGAAGGGCAGCGAGTAGATGACGGACGCCACCACCAGCCCGCCGAAGGTGAAGGGCAGCCGCTGCCAGCCCAGCGCGTCCATGAGCCGGCCCAAAGGCCCGCCGGGCCCCATGAGCAGCAGCAGGTAAAAGCCCAGCACCGTGGGCGGCAGCACCAGCGGCATGGCCACCAGCGCCGCCGCCACCGGTTTCAGCCGCGAGCGCGTGCGCGCCAGCGCCCAGGCCAGCGGCGTGCCCACCAGCAGCAGCACCAGCGTGCTGGCGCCGGCCAGCGCCGCCGTCAGGCGCACGGCGCTCCAGTCGGCGTCCGTCACGGCTTCTTCACCGCGGCGGCGGGTGCCGCGGCGCCGTCGCCGGGCAGCCGGTAGCCCCAGGCGCGGATCTCGGCCTTGGCCGGCTCGCTCCTGAGGTAGGCCAGCAGCGCCTGCGCGGCGGGCTTGCCCTGGCCGGGCTTGAGCAGCACGGCGTCCTGGCGGATGTCCTCGTGCAGCCCGGCGGGCACGCGCCACCACGAGCCCGTGGGCGGCTGGCCCGGCACCGAGAGCTGCGACCAGGCGACGAAGCCCAGCTCGGCATTGCCGGAGGACACGAACTGCTGCGCCTGCGCGATGGACTCGGCCGTCACCAGGCGCGGCGCCACCGCCGCCTCCAGCCCGCGCGCGCGCAGCGTCTGCAGCGCCGCGCGGCCGTAGGGCGCGGTCTTGGGGTTGGCGATGGCCAGGTGCCTGAAGCGGTCGGACGCAAGCACGGCGCCCTGCGCGTCCACCAGCCCGGGCTGCGCGCTCCACAGCGCCAGCTCGCCGATGGCGTAAGTGAAGCGGCTGCCCGCGACGGTGCGGCCCTCGGCGTCGAGCCTGGCGGGGGTCTCGTCGTCGGCCGACAGCAGCACCTCGAAAGGCGCGCCGGCCGCGATCTGCGCGTAGAGCTTGCCGGTGCTGGCCGCCGCGGCCTTGAGCTTGTGGCCGGTGGCGGCCTCGAAGCCCTGGGCGATGCGCGAGAGCGGCGCGTTGAAATTGGCCGCCACGGCCACCAGCACCTCGTCGGCCCGCGCGGTGAAGGCCGCCACTGCGCAAGCCACGCCCACCACGCTTCTCAACAGCTTCATGCGCTCCGTCATCGACTGACCCCCGTGAAACAGGGCTCCATGATGCGGGAAAACACCAGGATCCCGTCGCGCCACGCGCCCCGGCGGGCGCGGTCATCCGTCACGTGCTTAGCAGCTTGGCGCATGTCATATGCGAAAACCAAATTTGGATAGGGCTAAAGAGTCGATGAAAACGCATAAACAAATTTGAAAATGCGGTTTATTCATCAAAACAAAGCATCACAAAGCATCACGAGCCATGAATCTCCAGCAACTGCGCTCCGTGCGCGAAGCCGTGCGCCAGGGCTTCAACCTCACCGTCGTGGCCGACGTGCTGCACACCTCCCAGCCCGGCGTGAGCCGCCAGATACGCGAGCTGGAGGAGGAAATCGGCATCGAGCTGTTCGTCCGCGCGGGCAAGCGCCTCACGGGGCTGACGCCGCCGGGCGAGATGGTGCTGCCCATGATCGAGCGGCTGCTGCAGGAGGCGCACAACATCCGCTGCGCCGGGCAGGAGTTCGCTTCTCAAGGCCAGGGCACGCTGACCATCGCGGCCACGCACTCGCAGGCGCGCTACGCGCTGCCCGGGGCGGTGCGCGACTTCAGCGAGCGCTACCCCGGGGTGGCCTTGCGCCTGAAGCAGGGCTCGCCGCAGCAGGTGGCGGAGCTGCTGCTCTGCGGCGAAGCCGACATTGGCGTGGCCACCGAGGCGCTGGCCAGCTATCCGGACCTGGTGGCGCTGCCCTGCTACCAGTGGACGCACGCCGTGATCGTGCCGCCCGGCCATGCGCTGGACCGCGACGCGCAGCAGGGCCTGCCGCTGACGCTGGAGCGGCTGGCCGGCTTTCCCATCGTCACCTACGAGCCCGGCTACACCGGGCGCAGCCACATCGACGAGGCTTTCAAGCGCCGCGAGCTGGCCTTCGACGTGGTGCTCTCGGCCATGGACGCCGACGTGATCAAGACCTACGTGGAGTTGGGCATGGGCGTGGGCATCATCGCCGCCATCGCCTGCGACGAGGAGCGCGACCAGCGCTTGAAAGTGCTGGATGCGCGCCACCTCTTCGCCACCAACATGACGCGGCTGGCCGTGCGCCGCGGCAGTTTCCTGCGCGGCTTCGTCTACGACTTCATACAGGCCTTCGCCCCGCCGCTCACGCGCGTGCAGGTGGACAAGGCCATGGCGGCCCAGGAAGGCGATCACCTGGACCTGTGAGCGGCCGGCGCAGCCGCGCCCGGCGCCGGGGCCGTGAACGATTCACGGCTGCGCAGGCCTGTCAGGGGTGGTTCTGTGTACGAACTGTGACGTGGCGCACACAACGACTTTGTGCTGCATCAAAGTGCAGCCGTGCCTGCCGGAGTAGGGCGGCCAAGGGACGTGCGTCACGCACCAGCAGTACCCACAGGAGAAAAACTCGTCATGGATTTCTTGAACCGCTTTCGCATCGGCGCCCGGCTGGGCTGGGGATTCGGCGCCGTGCTGGCGCTGCTGTGCGTCATGGCCGCGGCGGCCTTGTTCGAGCTGACCGCGCTGGCCGGCGTGTCGCGCTACTACGCGGCCAATCTCGTGCCCTCTTTCGAGGCGGAGCACAAGGTCGCGATGGCGCTGGGGGCCATGCGCCGCTTCGAATCGCAGCACATCATGGTCAATACCGTGGCCGAGATGGACGACATGGAGCACCGCGTCGCCGAGCAGCAGCAACTGCTGGCGCGCACGCTGGAGCACTACGAAAAGACGCTGATCTCCGGCGAGGAGGACCGGCGCTTGCTGGGCGCGGTGCACTCGGCGCTGACGGCCTACTACGCTGTGTGGGACCAGATACGGCCCTTGTCGCGTGAGACGGCGAACAACCCCGCCGCCACGGAAAAGGCGCAAAAGCTGCTGTTCGGCCCCTCGCGCGAGGCCTATGCGCGCGCGGACGAGGCGCTGCAGCACTGGTGGTCGCACAACAGCCAGCTGGCCGAGGCGCAGGAGGTCAAGGCCGAGTCCACCGAGGCCCAGGGCCGCTGGATGCTCCTGGGCGTCGCCGTGCTGGCCCTGCTGCTGGGCGTGCTGGCGGCGGTGGTGATCACGCGCTCCATCACGCACCCCATGGCACAGGCCGTGGACGCGGCCGAGGCCGTGGCCCAGGGCGACCTGAGCCGCCGCATCGAGGCCAGCGGCAAGGACGAGACGGCGCAACTGCTGCGGTCGCTCTCGCACATGAACCAGCGCCTGGCCGACCTCGTGCGCCAGGTGCGCAGCGGCTCCGACGCCATCGCCACGGGCAGCCACGAGGTGGCCGCGGGCAGCACGGACCTGTCGCAGCGCACCGAGAAGCAGGCCGCCAGCCTGCAGGAGACGGCGGCCTCCATGGAGCAGCTCAGCTCCACCGTCAAGCACAACGCCGACACGGCGCAGCAGGCCTCGCAGATGGCCGCCTCCGCCAGCGGCGCGGCGCGCCATGGCGGCCAGACGGTGGCCGCGGTGGTGGCCACGATGCAGGAGATCAGCGACAGCTCGCGCAAGATCGAGGACATCATCGGCGTGATCGACGGCATCGCCTTCCAGACCAACATCCTGGCGCTCAACGCCGCGGTGGAGGCCGCGCGCGCGGGCGAGCAGGGCCGGGGCTTCGCGGTGGTGGCCGGCGAGGTGCGTTCGCTGGCGCAGCGCAGCGCCGAGGCGGCCAAGCAGATCAAAGGCCTGATCGCCGACAGCGTGGGCAAGGTGCAGACGGGCTCGCAGCTCGTGGGCGACGCGGGCAGCACCATGCAGGACCTGGTGAGCCAGGTGCAGCGCGTGTCGGACCTGCTGGGCGAGATCAGCTCGGCCTCGGTGGAACAGACCAGCGGCATCGGCCAGGTCAGCCAGGCCGTGTCGCAGCTCGACGAGGTGACGCAGCAGAACGCCGCGCTGGTGGAAGAGAGCACGGCCGCGGCCGACAGCCTGAACATGCAGGCCAAGCGCCTGGTCGAGCTGGTGCGCACCTTCAAGCTGGATCACGAGGCGCCCGCGGCGGCCCTGGCGCCGCAGGCGCCCTTGGCGCCCGCGCCCGCGGCCCGCGTGCTGGCGCAGCGCACCATCGCCAAGGCCCACGTGAGCAGCCGCAGTGCGCGCCCGGTGGCCGCGTCGCCGTCCTCCGGCGGCGGCAGCGGCAGTGGCGACGAGTGGACCTCCTTCTAAACCGCTTGGGCGCGCTCGGCACGGCCCTGCACGCCATCCTCACCAGGGCCTTGCCGGCGGGACGCTGAGGCTAAACGCCGGTGGCGCGCGGGCCTGTCCAGGCGCCGCGCGCCGCGGCAGGTCCGGGCGGCACTTTGTCCGAAGTGTCAAATCCCCAGGGCGATCGGTTTGCGATGGGTCAATTTCCCTACCTTTCTGCCGATCCCATGGGGACTTTCAACCCCCGAAGACTTCCCTCATGGATGGATTGAACCGCTTGCGCATCGGTTCCAGGCTGGGCCTGGGCTTTGGCGCCGTGCTGCTGTTGTTGTGCGCGCTGACGGCCGTGGCGCTGCTGCAAATGCGGGCGCTGGCCGCGAACACCGGGTACTACACCCAAAACCTGGTGCCCTCCTACGAGGCGCTGTACGAAATCACCGGCGCCTTGAGCTCCATGCGCCGGCTGGAGGCGCAGCACCTCCTGGCCTCCAGCGCCGAGGAGATGGATGACCTGGAAAAGCGCATCGACGGCCACAAGAAGGCCCTGCTCGACGGCGTGGCGCACTACGAGAAGGAGCTGCTCTCCGACGCCGGGGACCAGCGCGCCCTGGAAGACGTGAAAAATCAGGCGCAGGCCTACTTCGCCCTGTGGGAACAGCTTCGCCCGCTGTCGCGGCGCGGCGTGGAAGACGCTGCCACCATGGACAAGGCGCGCAAGCTGCTGTCCGGCCCGTCGCGCAGCGCCTACCGCAAGGCCGAATCGGCCCTGCAGGCCTGGTGGAGCTACAACCTCACGCTGTCCGCACAACAGGGCAAGGCCTCCGAAGCCACGCAGTCCAGCGCACGCACCCTGATGCTTTGCGGCAGCGCCGTGGCGCTGCTGCTGGGCGTGCTGGCGGCGGTGGTGATTTCGCGCTCCATCACGCAGCCGCTGTCCAGCGCGGTGAAGGCGGCCGAGGCCGTGGCCGATGGTGACCTGACGTACCGCATCAACGCCCGCGGCAAGGACGAGACGGCGCAACTGCTGCAGGCGCTTTCGCGCATGAACGGGCGGCTGGCCGACCTCGTGCGCCAGGTGCGCAGCGGCTCCGACGCCATCGCCACGGGCAGCTGTGAGGTGGCCATGGGCAGCACGGACCTGTCGCAGCGCACCGAGAAGCAGGCCGCCAACCTGGAGGAAACGGCGGCTTCGATGGAGCAGCTCAGCGCCACCGTCAAGCACAACGCCGACACGGCGCACCAGGCCTCGCAGATGGCCGCGGCCGCCAGCGACGCCGCGCGCCAGGGCGGCAATGCCGTGGAGGCGGTGGTGGCCACCATGCAGGACATCAGCGCCAGCTCGCGCCGCATCGAGGACATCACGGGCGTGATCGACGGCATCGCCTTCCAGACCAACATCCTGGCGCTCAACGCGGCCGTGGAAGCCGCGCGCGCGGGCGAGCAGGGCCGCGGCTTTGCCGTGGTGGCCGGCGAGGTGCGCACGCTGGCGCAGCGCAGCGCCGAGGCGGCCAAGGAGATCAAGGGCCTGATCGCCGACAGCGTGGGCAAGGTGCAGACGGGCTCGCAGCAAGTGGGCGACGCCGGCAGCGTGATGCAGGACCTGGTGCGCCAGGTGCAGCGCGTGTCGGACCTGCTGGGCGAGATCAGCTCGGCCTCGGTGGAGCAGACCAGCGGCATCGACCAGGTCAGCCAGGCCGTGTCGCAGCTCGACGAGGTGACGCAGCAGAACGCCGCGTTGGTGGAGGAGAGCACGGCCGCGGCCGACAGCCTGAGCCAGCAGGCCAGCCGCCTGGCCGAGCTGGTGCGCACCTTCAGGCTGGATCACGAGGTGCCGGCCTACGCCGCGGCGCCCGCGCCCATGGCGTCCGCCGCGCCGGCCCCCGTGGAGCGCCGGCCCTCGCCGACGCTCACGGCCCAGGCCCCGCAGCCGAGGCGCTCCGCGCCCAAGGCGGGCAGCGGCAGCCGCGCCGCCATCGCGCCGCCGCCCATGGCCGCCGCGCCCGCCCCGGCGTCCCACGGCGGCGACGACGGCGAGTGGACGTCGTTCTGAGCGCTTGAGCCCCGGGCCCGGTCTGCAAGCGGCGGGGCCCGCTTTTTCAGGGCAACACCTCCTCCGCGTTGCGCAACGCCTGGCCGGCCGCGCCGCGCAGCACGCGCAGTTGCGCCGCCAAGGCCTCCTTGAGCGCAGGCCGCATCGACTTGTAGCGGTTGACGAGTTGATGCGGGTCCTGCGCGAGGTCGTAGAACTCGCCGTCGCCGTTGTCGTAGAGCGCAAAGGTCTGGCCGCCGGCGGTGCGCAGGCCGCGGTAGATGTGGTTCTTCCAGGCCGGGTGGGCGGCAGCCTCGCGCCCGTCGGCGGGCTCCAGCAGCCCGGCCTCGGTGCCTGGCGCCGCCGCGGCGGCCGACTCGGCACCGCCGCCGCCGCTTTCCAGGCTGGTCGGGCTTTCCAGCAGCAGCGCCTGGCGCCAGCGCGCGGGTGAGGCGCCGGCCAGCAGCGGCAGCAGCGAGCGGCCGTCCACGAAATGCGGGACGTCCGCGCCGGCGATGTCGGCAAAGGTGGGCGCCAGGTCCACGTTGGCCACGAGGCGGCTGACCCGGCGCCCGGCCGGCAGCCCGGGGCCGCGCACCACCAGCGGCACGCGGATGTCCTCCTCGTACAGCCAGCCCTTGCCCTCCTTGAGCCGGTGCTGGCCCTGGTGGAAGCCGTTGTCCGAGGTGAAGAAGACGTAGGTGTTGTCCAGCTCGCCCGTGGCGCGCAGCGTGCGCACCAGGCTTTCCACGAAGTCGTCCAGCGCCAGCGTGGACTGGCGGCGCTTGCGGTAGAGCGCGTCGATGCCGGCTTCATCGTCCGCCGTGAGCCGCCTCACGTACTGCATCCAGTCGGGCTTGTCGCTGACGTCGGCTTCGTTGAAGGAGGCCGTGCGCGGCGCCTTCACCCCCGGCAGCGCATCCGCATAGCGCTGCGGCGGCGTGGCCGGCGCGTGGGGCAGGTAGGGCGCGAGGTACAGGAAGAACGGCTTGCCCGGCGGGTCCTCGCCGGCGCCGCGCAGGAAGCTGGTGGCCTGCGCCAGCAGCACGTCGTTGATGTGGCTTTGCGGCGCACTGCCGTAGCTCAGCGTGCGGCCGTTGGCGTTGACGCGGTAGTTGAACTGGTTGTAGGGCGTGCCGCCGTTTGGGCTGAACCAGTGGTCCCAGCCGGGGGGCACGTAGTTGCGGCCGACTTCGTCGTTGGGATAGCCGTTGAGGTACTTGCCTATGAGCGCGGTGCGGTAGCCCGCGCCCTGCAGCCAGGTGGCGAGGGTGGAGCGCTCCAGGCCGTCGCGGTTGAACTTCATGAAGCCGCCGTCAGGCCAGTGCCCGGTGAAGATGCCGGTGTTGTGCGCGAACTGCCCGCGCAGCGTGGAGGCGCGCGAGGGGCAGCACAGCGACAGGCTCACGAAGCTGTTGTCGAAGCTCACGCCCGCATCGCCCAGCAGCCGCTGGGTCTTGGGCATGTGGCGAAACAGCGCCGCGTCCATGTCGTCCACCAGGATGAACAGGATGTTGGCGCGCTGCGCCTGGGCATGCACCGGCGCCGCCAGGGCCGCCAAGCCCAGCAGCAGCGCCGCCGGCACCGACAGCAGCCGGCGGAAAAGGGCTGAGGACAGGAAAGCGGAAGGACTCATCAGGACGTCTCGTTCGTGTCTGGACAAAGGCACTCCCGCGGCGCCGCGGCGCCGTGCGTGCGTGCAAGGGATGAGGGAGTGCGTGGAAGGCAGCGCGCGGCCCGTGAAAGCCCGGCCGTGCCGCCGTGTCAGCGCCTGCGGCCAGCGCAGGGCGCGGCGCTACATCGCCACGCGGCGCAGCGGGCATCCAGGCGTGGCGAAGGGGCGCAGAGGAAGGTCGATCCGGTCACGGGTACTGCCAAGGTGAGGGCTCGAAAGGGAAGCCGCGAGGGGTGAAGGACGGCCGGGTTGGCCGGCTGGAAAAAGGCACCCGCCCGGCGGCACGGGCGGGCCGGGAAAGCGGTGGCGGTGCTCAGGTCGCCAGGCGCGGGGCTGGCGCCGGCGCGGGCCGAACTGGCGCGGCGTGCTCCCGGTGCGCCAGGCGCTGCGCCATGGCCTCCACCCAGCGCTGCGCCAGCGGCCAGGGGCCGAAGCCGGACTCGGCGTTGATGTGGCCGGCGTCGCCCAGGTTGAGGGTCTCCATCCCCCAGCGGCCGGCCCAGCCCAGGGCGCTGTCGGCTTGCATCCACGGGTCGGTGTCGCTGGCCACGAGCAGCCCGGGCACGCCCAGGGGCCGGCGCGGCAGCAGCGGCGCCACGCCGAACTTGTCCGGCTCCGCCGGCGCGGCCATGAACACGGCGGCGATGGGCGCATCCGGCCGCAAGGCCAGGCAGCGCGCCAGGGCCAGGCAGCCGAAGCTGTGGGCCACGGCGATGCAGCGCGCGCCGCCGGCCTGGCGCAGCGTGTCGTCCACGCGCTGCGCCCAGCGCGGCAGGTCCGGCGTGTCCCAGTCGTCCTGGCACACGCGCAGCGCGCCGCGATGGCGCCGCTGCAGCCAGGTCTGCCAGTGCCCGGGGCCGCTGTCGCGCAGGCCTGGGACGATGAGCAGCCGCGGGGCGCTCACAGCGTGGCGATCGACACGTCGGTCGATTTCACGAGGGCGATGACGTCCTTGCCCGGCACCAGCCCAAGCTCCTGCACGGAGCGCGTGGTGATGACGGAGGTGACGACCTGGCCGCCGGCGGTCTCGATGTCGACTTCCGAGACCACGGGACCCTGGATGACTTCCAGCACCTTGCCGCGGAACTGGTTGCGCACGTTGATGGCGGTGATGGGCATGGGTGGGATGAGGCTGGTGGTGGGTGTGGGCGGCGCGTGCGCTCAGACGGCGCGGCGCAGCGGGATGGCGCCGGCCGCCGCGGCAGGCCATCGCTCGGCCGGCGTTGGGCGCAGCAGCCGCTGCAGCAAGTGCGCTTCGAAGGCGGCGAAGTCGGGGTGGGCGCGGTTGCGCGGGCGCGGCAGCGGCACGCGCTCGTCCAGGGCGATGCGCTGCTCCTCGATGAGCACCACGCGGTCGGCCAGCGCCACGGCTTCCGAGACGTCGTGCGTGACCAGCAGCGCGGTGAACCCGTGCTCGCGCCACAGCTCCTCGATGAGCTGCTGCATCTCCATGCGCGTGAGCGCGTCCAGCGCGCCCAGCGGCTCGTCCAGCAGCAGCAGCCGCGGCTCGTGCACCAGCGCGCGCGCCAGGGCCACGCGCTGGCGCTGCCCGCCGGAGAGCACCGAGGGCCACTCCAGCGAGCGCCTGGCCAGCCCAACCTGGGCCAGCGCGCGGCGCGCGCGCTTGCGCCCCTCGACGGGCGGCAGGCCCAGCGCGACGTTGTCCAGCACGCTCTTCCAGGGCAACAGCCGCGCGTCCTGGAACATGATGCGCGTGCCTTGCCCGTCGGCGTCGCCGCTCACGCGCAGCGAGCCGGCGTCAGGCCGCTCCAGGCCGGCCACCTGGCGCAGCAGCGTGCTCTTGCCGCAGCCGCTGCGCCCGACGATGGCCACGAACTCGCCCGGCGCCAGGCGCAGGCAGACGTCGTCCAGCACCGTGCGCTCGCCGTAGCGCTTGCCCAGGTGCTGCACCAGCACCTCGGCGCCGCGCGGCGCTGCCCGTTTGGGCGGGAAGTCCGCAGCGCTGCCCGCGGCGGGCTCCGGCGGGACGAAGGCGGCGCGCTGCGCGCCGCCCAGGGGAAAGTGTTCGATGTGCATGAGGCTGGCTTTCAGCGGGGGTTTCAATGCTGGTGCGCGGGGTGCCAGCGCAACCACCAGCGCTCCAGGCCGCGGGCGGCGAGGTCGGCCGCCTTGCCCAGCAGGGCGTACAGGACGATGCCCACGAGCACCACGTCGGTCTGCAGGAACTCGCGGGCGTTCATGGTCATGTAGCCGATGCCGGCCTGCGCCGACAGCGTCTCGGCCACGATGAGCAGCACCCACATCAGCCCAAGCGAGAAGCGCAGGCCCACCAGGATGGACGGCAGCGCCCCGGGCAGGATGACGTGGCGGTAGAGCGGCCAGCCGCTCAAGCCGTAGCTGCGCGCCATCTCGATGAGCCCGCGGTCCACCGAGCGTATGCCGTGGAAGGTGTTGAGGTAGATGGGAAAGAACACCGCCACCGCCACCAGGAAGAGCTTGGCCCCCTCGCCGATGCCGAACCACAGGATGACCAGCGGTATGAGCGCCAGCGGCGGGATGTTGCGCAGCATCTGAAAGGTGGTGTCCAGCAGCGTCTCGGCGCGCCTGAAGCTGCCGGTGAGCAGGCCGAAGGCCAGCCCCAGGCTGCCGCCCAGGGCCAGCCCGGCGAAGGCGCGCCCCGTGCTCACCGCCACGTGGTGCGCCAGCTCCCCGGAGGCCAGCAGCGAATAGAACGCCGTGAGCACCGTCCAGGGTTCCGGCAGCACGCGGGTGGAGAGCCAGCCCGCGCGCGAGCACAGCTCCCAGGCCGCCACGATGAGCGCCGGCACCAGCCAGGGCAGCAGGTGGCGCCAGGCCTGGCGCGATGGGGTGCGCTGCGCCGTGCCGGGCGGCGGCGCCTCGTGCACGCGGTCCTGCGCGGGGGCCGCGGGCCCGCCGGCCAGGGCGCTTGCGCGCGCAACGCCGGCGTTGGCGGCGGTGGGGCCTGCCGGCTTGGCCGGCGGCGCGTCAGAAGGAAATGCGCAGCTGTGTGACATGGTGGTCCTTGGCGTGCAGGAGCGGCTGCGGCTCCAGCGCGATGAATTCCAGGCGGTTGCCGAAGGGGTCCTCGGTGCTGGCGCGGCCTTCGCCGTCCAAGGCCCAGGCGTCCACCGGGTGCCCGGCGGCGCGCAGGCGCTGCAGCACCGCGGGCAGCTCGCGCAGCCGCAGCGCCAGGTGGGCCTGCGGCGCCACGCCGGTGTAGCGGCCCTCGCAGAGGTCCAGCGTCATGCCGTCCAGGCCGAAGCGCAGCAGCCGGGATTCGAAGCCCTCGTGCGCATCCGGCGCGGGCAGCGGGGGCAGGCCCAGCACGTCGCCGTAGAAGCGGCGCGCCTGCGCGGCGCCGCCGGGCGGCATGGGCAGTTGCACGTGGTCGAGCAGGGGCGGGCTCATGGCGTCAGCTCGCGGACTGCTGGCGCGGCACGATGCCGTTGGCCACGATCTCGCCGAAGGGCCCGCTCAGCGCCGGCGCGCAGAGTTTCTCGCGCACCGACAGCGGCAGCAGCGGGAACACCAGCTCGGCGAAGCGGTAGGCCTCCTCCAGGTGCGGATAGCCGGAGAGGATGAAGCAGTCCAGCCCAAGCGCCGCGTATTCCTGGAGGCGGTCGGCCACCTGTTGCGGGTTGCCCACCAGCGCCGTGCCCGCGCCGCCGCGCACCAGGCCCACGCCGGCCCACAGGTTGGGC
Organism: Azohydromonas lata; assembly: GCF_034427735.1. Taxonomy (NCBI): domain Bacteria; kingdom Pseudomonadati; phylum Pseudomonadota; class Betaproteobacteria; order Burkholderiales; family Sphaerotilaceae; genus Azohydromonas; species Azohydromonas lata. Next base: position 35,734 of record NZ_JAXOJX010000031.1, on the reverse strand, counting down.
GCGATCTCCAGGCCGCGGCGCACGTCGGACTTGTCGAAGCGGCCGCGGTGCAGCTCGGCCATGCGGCGCTGGCCCACGGAGTCCATGCGCGCCAGGCGCTGCTGCGCGGCCTCCACCGTGGCCTCGTCCAGGTGCGACAGCAGCGCCGAGGCGGCGCCCCAGGCGGCTTCCTCCGTCTCGCGGACGATGACGTGCAGCCGTATGCCGAACTTCAGTTGCCGGCCATGGCGCGCGGCGCGCCGGCCCACGTCGGCCACCTTGGCCGCCACGGCCGCGGGCGGCTCACCCCAGGTCAGGTAGGTGTCGACCTGCTCGGCGGCCAGGTCGTGCGCGGCTTCCGACGAGCCGCCGAAGAACACCGGCGGGTAAGGCCGCGCATGGGGCGGGTACAGCAGCTTGGCGCCTTGCACGCGCAGCCGCCGGCCCTCGAAGTCGAAGGATTGCCCCTCGTGCGAGCGGGCGATGATCTCGCGCCAGATGCGTATGAACTCCGCCGACTCCTCGTAGCGCGCGGCGTGGTCCAGGAACTGGCCATCGCCGGCCAGCTCCTCGGCGTCGCCGCCGGTCACGAGGTTGACCAGCACCCGCCCGCCGGAGAGCCGGTCCAGCGTGGCGGCCATGCGCGCGGACTGCGCCGGCGCCACCAGCCCCGGGCGCAGCGCGACCAGGAATTTCAGCTGCCGCGTGGCGTCTATCAGGCTGGCCGCGACAATCCAGGAGTCCTCGCAGGAGCGGCCCGTGGGCAGCAGCACGCCCTCGTAGCCCAGGCTGTCGGCCGCGACGGCCACCTGCTTGAAATAGGCGAAATCGGCCTGGCGCGCGCCGGCGCTGGTGCCCAGGTAGCGCGAGTCGCCATGGGTGGGAATGAACCAGAAGATCTTCATGGCAATGCCTCGTGGTTGAAGCACGCGCCGCCGGTGGCCCGTCCCGCGCCGGTGTGCGGGCCGCCGATGGCGGTGCGTGAAGGGGGTGTTCAGGGCGCGCCCTTGGCCGCCACCGCGTCGGCAATGCGTATGGGCTTGGGGATGAGCTTGAGCCCGTGGAAGGTGTCGGCGATCTGCTGCTGGCGGGCGACGATGGCGGGCGTCAGCGGCGTGACCTTGAACTCGTAGCGCTGGATGCTGAGCTTGACCACCTGCGGGTCCAGCCCCTGCAACGGCGCGATGAGCGCAGCCGCCTCGTCCACGTGGCTCTTGAGCCAGCGGCCGCGGTCCACGAGGTCGTCGAACAGCGCCTGGATCACCTGCGGGTTGCGGTCCACGAAGCCGCGCTCGGCCAGGTAGAAGTTGAAGTTGTCCACCGCGCCGCGGCCGTCGGCCAGGACGCGCGCGCCCAACTGCTTCTCGGCGGCGGCCAGGAACGGGTCCCAGATCACCCAGGCGTCCACCGCGCCGCGCTCGAAGGCCGCGCGCGCATCGGCCGGCGGCAGGAACACCGGCTGGATGTCGCCGTACTTCAGGCCGTGCTTCTCCAGCAGCCGCACCAGCAGGTAGTGCACGTTGGAGCCCTTGTTGAGCGCCACCTTGCGCCCGCGCAGCTCGGCCACGCTCTGGATGGTGGAGTCCTTGGGCACCACCAGCGCCTCGGCCGTGGGCGAGGCCGGGTCGTGGCCGATGTAGATGAAATTGGCCCCCGCGGCCTGGGCGAAGATGGGCGGCGCCTCGCCCACGTAGCCCACGTCCACCGAGCCGACGTTCAGGCCTTCGAGCAGTTGCGGGCCGGCGGGGAATTCCACCCACTGCACGGTGGCGCCCAAGGGGGCCAGGCGCTTTTCCAGCGTGCCCTGCGCCTTTTGCAGGACGAAGAGGCTGGCGGACTTCTGGTAGCCCACGCGCAGCGTGACGGCCGGTTGCGCGCGCAGCCACTTGGGGTTGACGGCCAGCACGGCGGCGGCCACGGCGCCGCGCAACAGGATGCGGCGGCGGTACGGGGAGTCGAGGTCGGGCAGCATGGAAAGTCCTTTGGAATTCGTGTGCGGGGCGCTGCGCGCGGCCAGGGTGGCGGCGCGGGCGCGGGGCATGCAGGGGTGGCGGGCGGCGCTCAACAGGGCGGCACGGCCGCGGGCAGGGCGTGGAGGCGCGGTACGGGCATCTGCAGCGCGGTGCTGTGGCTTGTGCAAAGGCTGACGTTCTTCATGCCCCGCACGATAGGCAGCCCCCGCGCATGAAGGAACGAAGGAGTGCGGCTATGTTTATCCGGCACCTGCATATGCGGCCGCTGCTGTAAGCAGGCTTGGCAACGGGCCGGCACCGGTTGCCCGTGCAATCGCTTGAAACGCCGCCTTACGCTGCCAACGCCTGGCCTGCTTGCTTATGCGCATTGCTGCGTTGCCGATGTGAAGACGCGCTTTCTAGGATGCCCCCGAGTCGCCTGGCGGCCGCGGCACGGCGGCCGGCTCCAGGCGGTGCAGCCAAGGAGATCCGTTTGAAAGAACCCGCCTGTACGGCCCCGCCGGACAACTTCGAGAAGCCGCTTCAAGACACCGAGATCAAGACCACCACCTGCTGCATGTGCGCCTGCCGCTGCGGCATACGCGTGCACCTGCGCGACGGGCAGCCGCTGTACATCGACGGCAACCCCCGCCACCCGCTCAACCAGGGCGTGATCTGCGCCAAGGGCAGCGCGGGGCTGATGAAGCAGTTCTCCCCGGCACGCCTCACGCAGCCGCTGCGGCGCAAGGCCGGCGCCGAGCGCGGCGACGGCGACTTCGAGCCCATTTCCTGGGACGAGGCGCTGTCGCTGCTGGAAAGCCGGCTGCGCCACGTCCGCGCCACCGACCCCAAGCAGTTCGCCTTCTTCACCGGGCGCGACCAGATGCAGGCCCTCACAGGCCTCTTCGCACGCCAGTTCGGCACGCCCAACTACGCCGCGCACGGCGGCATGTGCTCGGTGAACATGGCCGCCGGCATGATCTACAGCATAGGCGGCAGCTTCTGGGAGTTCGGCGGGCCGGACCTGGACCACGCCAAGCTGTTCGTGATGATCGGCACGGCCGAGGACCACCACAGCAACCCCATGAAGATCGCGCTGGGGAAGTTCCGCCAGCGCGGCGGCCGCTTCATCGCCATCAACCCGGTGCGCAGCGGCTACGCGGCCATCGCCGACGAGTGGATTCCCATACGCCCCGGCACGGACGGCGCGCTGTTCATGGCGCTGCTGCACGAGCTGATCCACGCCGGCCTCGTGGACCGCGCCTTCCTGCAGCGCTTCACCAACGCGCCGCAACTGGTGGCGCTGGACGAGGGCGAGCGCGAGGGCCTGTTCGCCTTCGACCCCGGGGCCGGCCCCGCCCCCGACGGCCGCAACCCGCACAACAAGCTGGCCTGGGACCAGGCCAGCAATGCCGTGGTGGTGGCCTACCCGCAGGGCGTCGAGCCCGGGCGCGACCTGGCGCTGGAAGGCCATTTCACGCTGCCGGACGGCACGCGCGTGGCGCCCGCCTTTCAACTGCTGCGCGAGCGCGTGGCCGAGGCGACGCCCGATTGGGCCGAAGCCCTCACCGGCATCCCGGCCGCGCGCATACGGCGCCTGGCGCGCGAGCTCGGCGAGACGGCGCTGCGCCATGGCGAGGCGCTGCCCATCCCCTGGACCGACGCCTGGGGCCAGCGCCATGCGGACGTGCCGCTGCGCCCCGTGGCCTTCCACGCCATGCGCGGGCTGGCGGCGCACTCCAACGGCTTCCAGACGGTGCGCGCCCTCTCCGTGCTCATGAGCGTGCTGGGCACCATAGACGCGCCGGGAGGCTTCAGGCACAAGGCGCCGTACCCGCGCCACATCGTGCCCAACTACCGCGCCTTCAACGACCCCGACAAGCTCCAACCCAACACGCCGCTGGACGCGCAGCCGCTGGGCTTTCCGGCCAGCCCGGAGGAGCTGGCCGTGCACGCCGACGGCACGCCACTGCGCATAGACCACGCCTTCTCCTGGGCCTACCCGCTGGCCGTGCATGGGCTCATGCACAACGTCATCGCCAACGCCGCGCGCGGCGACCCCTACCGCATCGACACGCTGCTCATCTACATGGCCAACATGGCCTGGAACTCCAGCATGGACCCGCTGGAGGTGCGCAAGGCGCTCAACGCGCGGGACGCGAGCGGCGAGCACTGCATCCCCTTCGTCGTGGTGTGCGACGCCTTCCAGAGCGAGACGGTGGCCTACGCCGACCTGGTGCTGCCGGACACGACCTACTTGGAGCGCCACGATGCGATGAGCCTGCTGGACAGGCCCATCTCCGAGTTCGACGGGCCCATGGACTCGGTGCGCGTGCCCGTGCTGCCGCCGCTGGCACAGTGCCGGCCCTTCCAGGACGTGCTGGTGGAGCTGGCTTCGCGGCTGGGCTTTCCCCTGTTCACTCAAGCCGACGGCTCGCGCAAGTACGCCGATTACGCCGACTTCATTCAGCGCTACGAGCACCAGCCCGGCATCGGCTTTCTCATGGGCTGGCGCGGCGAGCACGGGCGCGAGCTGCGCGGCGCGCCCAACCCCAGGCAGTGGGAAGATTACGCCCGCAACGACTGCGTGTTCCACCACAAGCTGCCCGCACACATGCAGTACCGCCGCAACTGGAACCGCGACTACCTGGACTTCGGCAAGGCCATGGGCTGGCGCCAGCGCAACTGCCCCATCCAGCTCGTCCTCTACGCCGACACGCTGCAGACCTTCAGGCTGGCGGCCCAGGGCAAGCGGCCTGGGCGCCAGCCGCCGGACCACCTGCGCGAGCGCGTAGCGGCCTGGTTCGACCCCCTGCCTTTTTGGGCGCCGCCGCTGGAGGACGGCGTTAGCGACGCGCGGGCGTTCCCGCTGCACGCCATCACGCAGCGGCCCATGGCGATGTACCACTCCTGGGACTCGCAAAACGCCTGGCTGCGCCAGTTGCACAGCCGCAATGCGCTGCACGTGCATCCCGCCACGGCGCGCGCCGCGGGCGTGCAGGACAACGGCTGGTGCTGGGTGGAAAGCCGCTGGGGCCGCGTGCGCTGCCGCCTGCGCTGCAGCGAGGCGGTGGAGCCCGGCACGGTGTGGACCTGGAACGCCATCGGCAAGGCGCCCGGCGCCTGGCAGTTGCCCGCCGGGGCGGACGAGAGCCGCGAGGGCTTCATTCTCAACCACCTGCTCAGTGCCACCTTGCCGCTGGCCGAGGGCCCGCTCGCCAATGCCGACCCCATCACGGGGCAGGCCGGCTGGTACGACGTGCGGGTGCGGCTGCGCCCCTGCGAGCCCGGCGAGGAGGGCGAAACCGCGCCCAAGCCGGCCACCGTGCCCGCACCGCCCGGCGTGCTGGGCGTGGGCGCGGCGTTGCGCCTGCTCAAGGCCCGCTTCGCGCCCGGGAGGTCCGCATGAAGCTGGCCATGGCGCTCAACAGCCTCCTGCCCTGGCTGCGGCGCGAGGGCGGCGAGGGGCGGCCCTTCACGCCCGCGCCCGCAAAAGCCTCGCCCGCCAGGGCCGTACAAGCCGCTCAGGCCGCGCGCAGCGAAACCCTGGCCCGCCAGTTGGCCCTGGTCATCGACCTGGACGCGTGCGTGGGCTGCCACGCCTGCGTGGTGTCGTGCAAGCAATGGAACAGCAGCGGCCGCGACGGCCTGCCGCCGGACCCGGGTGCTTTTGAAGACTCGCCCAGCGGCACCTTCTTCAACCGCGTGCAGACCTGGGAGGCCGGCCGCTACCCGCAGACGCAGACCGTACACCTGCCCAAGAGCTGCCTGCATTGCCAGGACCCGCCCTGCGTGCCCGTGTGCCCGACGGGGGCCAGCTACAAGCGGGCCGAGGACGGCATCGTGCTCGTGGACGCCGACAAGTGCATGGGCTGCAAGTACTGCAGCTGGGCCTGCCCCTACGGCGCGCGCGAGTACGACGAGGCGCGCGGCGTGATGACCAAGTGCACCCTGTGCGTGGACCGCATCCACGACGCCGCCCTGCCGGCCGAGGACCGCCAGCCCGCCTGCGTGAAGGCCTGCCCAACGGGGGCGCGGCTCTTTGGCGACGTGAACGACCCGGCCTCGGAGGTGTCGCAGGCCATCGCGGAGCGCGGCGGCTATGCGCTCATGCCGGAGTGGGCAACGAATCCGGCCAACCGCTACCTGCCCAAGCGCGTGCGCGGGGCGCCGGACGAGGGCGGGCCGGCCGGGACGCCGGGAGGCCGGCCATGAACCCGTCCTGGTCCATCATCGTCTTCACCACGCTGGCCGGCGCCGCCCAGGGCCTGGTCGTGGTCCTGGCCTTGGCGCACCTGTCAGGGTCGGCCCCGGCGCGGGGTTTCATGCTCATGGCCTTGGCGCTGGGCGGGGCGGGGCTGCTGGCCTCGCTGGGCAGCGCCTTCCTGCACTTGGGCAGGCCCTCGCGGGCGTGGCGGGCCGTGGCGATGTGGCGCAGCTCGTGGATGTCGCGCGAGGTCATCGCGCTGCCGGCGTTCATGGCCGTGGTCGCCGCTTGGGCGCTGGCGCTGCGCATGGGCGCGCCCCCTGCGCTGCAAGCGCTGCTGGCCGTGGCGGCGCTGCTGCTGTCGGCGCTGCTGTGGCTGTGCACGGGCATGGTCTACGCGTGCCTGCGCATGGTGCAGGCGTGGGCGCACCCGCTGACGGTGCTGAACTACGCGCTCATGGGCCAGGCCGCGGGCACCGTGCTGGCCGGGGCGCTGGCCGCGGTGGCGGGTGAAGAGAGCTTTGCGGAGCGCCTGCTGCCTTGGGGGCTGGGCCTCACGCTGCTGGCCCTGGGCGGCCGGTGGCTGGCGCTGCGGCGCAACGCGCGCCTGGTGCCGCGCTCCACGCCGCAGTCGGCCACGGGCTTGGACAGCACCCGCGTGGCCCAGCTCTCCATGGGCTTCACCGGCGGCAGCCACAACACCCGGGAGTTCTTTCACCAGGCTTCGCCGTGGGCGTTCAGGTGTGTAAAACCGCTGTTCCTGCTGCTGGGGTTTGAACTGCCGGCCCTGCTGCTGTGGCTGGCGTGGGCCGGCGCCTGGAGCGGCGCGGCGCCCTGGGTCCTGGCGCTGCTGGTGCAAAGCCTGGGGCTGCTGGCGGAGCGCTGGTTCTTCTTCGCGCAGGCGCGGCACCCGCAAAACCTGTACTACCAGGCCGTGGCCTGAGGCGGCTTGCGCCGCCGTTCAGGCCCGCTCGGCCACGGCGGCGCGGGGGGCGGCCGGCGCGTCCGGCCGCGGCAGCAGCGCGTCGTGGGCACCGCGCGCCACCTGCAGCATGAGCACGGCCCCGGGCAGCGCCAGCAGCAGCGCCATGCCCTTGTAGATGGCCTGCACGCCCAGCGTGGGCCCCAGCGCCGCGGTGACCAGCCCGGCCACGGGGAAGGGCAGGTACTGCACCAGGTAGAACACCCCGATGACCTTGCCCAGATGCGCGCTCGCCACGGCCTGTACGCGCAGGGTGCGGTTGAACAGGTTGAACCACGCCGCGCCGCCGATGGACAGCGCGAAGGCCGCCGCGTACACGGCCACGCTGTGCGTCCAGGCCATGGCCGCCATGCCGGCGCACAGCACCGCGTAGCCCGCGGTGCCCAGGCGCGCCATGGCCTGCGGGCCCGGCAGCCGCGGCACCAGGCGCAGCGCCAGCAGCCCGCACAGGCCGGCGGCGGCGTTCATGAGGCCGAAGACGTGGTCCGACGCGCCGAACACGCCGGTGATGACGGAGGCGTTGGCGCCCACCGCCACGGCAAAGGCCAGGTTGATGATGAAGCCCACGCCGGCCAGCAGCCGCAGCGGGCGGTTGCGCCACAGCAGCGTCCAGCCCAACACGAGATCGGCCGCCGCGTGGCCGGGGGCCTGTGCATCGGCCTGCACCGGCTGCGTGCCCGGCAGGCCGCGCCAGCACAGCGCCGACAGCGCGAAGCCGCAGGCCGCCACGGGCAGCAGCGGCAGCTTGCCCAGCGCATGGGCCAGCAGCGCGGCCAGGCCCGGCCCAAGCAGCCGGCCCAACAGCTCCAGGTTCTGCACCAGGGCCTGCAGCCGCGACAGCGCGCCATCCCCGGCCAGCGCCGGCGTGGTCTTCTCCACCGCCATGCGCACCGGCGCCATGCACAGCGACAGCAGCCCGGAGCCCGCCATGAGCACGCCCACCGTCCAGTGCGGCCGCAGTGCGCACAGCAGCGCCGCGCTGATCAGCACGAGGGCCCGCGCCGTGTTGGCCACGAGAAACAGCCGCCGCCCGCCCAGCCGGTCGGCCAGCAGCCCGGCGAAGGGGTAGGCCAGCAGTGCGGGCAGCCACTCCACGGCGAAGGCCATGCCGGCCCAGCCCACGCTGCCCGTGCGCTGGAACACGAGCAGCGGTACTGCAAACAGCACGGCCTGCTCCGCGAGCAGGCCAAGCATCAAGCTGGCGCCAAAGGCATGAAGACGCCGCCGGTCTGGTTCGGCCATGAAACGGGAACTCCCTCCGCCCCGGCATTTTGCAAGCAAGCGGCGGCAGCGACCCGTGCGGATTGCCACACCGCGGCCCGCTGCGGCGGCGCAGGGCGCTCCCGCGCGGGCCTGGCGGGTGGCGCGTCAGTGCTTGTGGGCGCCCGCGGCGGCGCCGGGGTCGCCGGCGGCCACGGGCACCTGCAGCGCCAGCGAGCCCTCGCGGCCGTCCTTGTCCACGAAGCGCAGCGTCACGGGCAGCGTGCTGCCGCTGGGCAACGCCTGCTTCACGCCGGTGAGCATGAGGTGCAGGCCGCCCGGGCGCAGTTCCACGCCCTGGCCCGCGGGCAGCTCCAGGCCCTTGTCCAGCGCGCGCATGCGCATCACGTCGCCCTCCATGGCCATCTCGTGCACTTCCACCGACTCGGCCAGCGGCGAGCTGCCGCCCAACAGCCGCCCGCCCACGCCGCTGGTGAGCTTGGCGTAGACGCCGGTGCTGCGCTGGCCGGGCACGGTGGGCCGCGCCCAGGCGTCGCGCACGTCCACGGGCGCCACGCCCGCGGGCAGCACCTCCAGCCGCGCGGCCGGGAAAGCGGATTTCACACCGTCCGCGCCGGGCAGCTCGGCCCAATCGGCGCTGCCCTGGTCGCAGCTTTGCAGCACCTTGAACCACAGCGTGCCGGGCTTGTCGGTCACGCGGCCGCGCAGGTTGAAGGTGGTCTTTTCAGAGGCGGGCAGCGCGGCCTGGGCGTTGGCGGCCGTCCAGGTGACGTCGCGTCCCTTGGTGTCCAGTTGCCAGCCGTTGCGGGCCTGCGCCTCGATGAGCGTGAAACCATCGGGCAACCGCACGCGCAGCGCCGTGGTGGCGGTGGCGCCCTCGCAGGCGTGGCCCACGCGGAAGGTGGCGTTGTAGGTGCTGTCGGCCGTGACGCCGCCGGGCGGCAGCGTGACGTGGGCCTGGACGGCGGACAGGCTCATCAAGGCCGCGGCGGCGGCGACGTTGCGAATGGATGCTTGCATGGTGTGTCCTGTCAAAGGTCGAACTTCAGCTCAGCCGTGTAGCTGCGCTGCGGGTACGGGTGGAAGTTCCAGTAGGTGTAGTTGTTGAGGTTGTCCACGCCGAAGGCGGCGCTCCAGCGCTTGTCGATGCGGTAGAGCACGCGCAGGTCGGCCACGGTGAACTTGCTCACGCCCATGTAGGTGAAGCCGTTGATGTCGGCGTTGTTGAGCGTGCGGAACTGGCGGCCGCTGTGGCGCACGCCCAGCGAGGTGGTCCAGTGCTCGTCCCACTGGTAGCTGGCCAGCAGCGTGGCGCGCACGCGCGGGATGTTGGGCTGGCGTTTGCCGATGGTGTCGCCGGGATCGTTCACGAAGCCGGCGTTCTCCTTGATGGTGGAGTCGGCATACGTGACGCTGGCCCACAGGTCCAGGCCCTTGAGCAGCCAGCCGTTGGCGTTGAGCGCGGCTTCCACGCCGCGGGTGGCGACGCGGCCCACGTTCTGCACACGGCTGATGTTCTTGCCGGCCGCGGCGTCGGCCGTGGTCTGGGTGTAGAGCGCGTCGCGCGTGTCCTCGGCGAACAGCGTCAGCCGCGCCAGCGCGGGTCCCAGGTCCTGCTCGGCGCTGAGTTCGGCGGTCCAGGATTTTTCCGGGCGTAGGCTGGGGTCGTTGATGAACTGCGAGTCGGTCGTGGACGTGGCGCCGTACAGCTCGTTGACCGTGGGATAGCGCACCGCGCGGCCCAGCGAGGCTTTCAAGAGCGTGGCGGGCAGCCACTGCCAGGACAGGGCGGCCTTGGGCGAGAAGTCCGTCTCGTGGCGGGCGGGCCAGGGGCTGCCGCTGGAGGCCGTGAAGTTCGTCTGCCCGTTGTCGGCTTCCCAGCGCTCGGCCCGGCCCCCCAGCACGGTCTTCCAGTCCTCGGCGAGTTGCCAGGTGTCCTGGGCCCACAGGCTGCGCAGCCGGGTGTCGCCCTGCACGCGGCTGGTGGGCGTGCCGCGCCCGTCGCCGGCGATGCTGCCGGCCACGCTGGTGCTTTGGTAGCGCAGCTGGTATTGGTCCTGCTGGAAGCCGAACTCCACGACATGCCGCCCTTCGGCCTGCGGCGGGCGCCACGTGCCCTTGAGCGCCAGCGTGTTCCAGCCCGTGCCGCGGCCGTCGGCCAGGGTGCTGGTGGACGGCGGCACATCGCCTGCGGCACTTTGGCGCTTGTCGTCACGCTTGTAGTCGTAGAGGCTGGCCGAGGCCTCCCAGTCCCACTCGCCGCGCGTGCGGCTCTTGAGGGACAGGCCGTGCATGGTGTGCAGCAGCTCCTCGCGCGTGACGTTGAGGCCGCTCCAGTCCGGCGTGCCATCGGCCTTGCGCACGTAGCTCTGCGCGTTGCCGTCCGCCTCGTTGCGCCACACGCCGAACACGTAGCTCGCGCGCAGCGTGGGGCTCAGGTCATAGGCCAGTTTGAGCTTCAAATGGTCCTGCACCGTGTCGTACTGGGTGCCCGCGCCGGTGATGAACCAGGGTTGGCCGGCGTTGTTGAAGCCGGGCACGGCCCCCGTGCCCGCCACGGCCTTGGTGGTGTTGGCAAAGGTCAGCGGCTGCCCTTCGCTGTCGGTGCGGTTGACGTTGAGCCACCAGGCCCAGTCGCCGGCGCGGTCGCCCAGGGAGACGCTGGCCTGTTTCGCGTGGTAGGTGGCGTGGGTGCCGTAGAGGTCGAAGGGCTGCGCGACGTAGCCCACCTTGCCGTGGGCTTCGAACGTGGTGGGCATGCGCGTGACGTAGTCCACCACCGCGCCGACCGAGTTGCCGGGGTAGGCCGCCGAGAAGGGGCCGTACATCACGTCCACCCGCTCGATCTCTTCCGGCGTCACCAGACCCCAGCGCGGCGGGAAGGACAGGCCGCCGATGCCGTTGCCCAGGAAGTTGGACAGCAGGATGCCGTCGGCATACACCGCCGAGCGCGCGCTGTTGCCCGTGCCGGAGGCGCGGCTGGAGAGGATGGCGTGGTTGTAGTCGCCGATGTAGCGCTTGCGCACCAGCAGGCTGGGAAAGTATTTGAGCGCGTCCTCGCTGTCGGTGGCGTTGACGCTGCGCTCGATGTCCTGGCGCGTCACGCCTTCCGTGGTGGTGGGAATGTGCGTGGGCAACGAGGTGGGGCGCGAGCCGGAGACGGTGACCACGCCCAGCTCGCGCGTGGGTGCTTCGGTGTCCAGGGCCGCGACGGTTGGCGGCATGTCCAAGGCTGGTTGTGGAGCCTGCGCCCAGGAGGCGCAAGCCATGGCGGCGCACAGCGCGGTGAGCGCCTGTGGCGGCTTCAAGAAAAACATGGGTTCGTCCTGCAATGACGTAAAAGGGCGCCCGGCACGCGCGCGCTTTTGGGCGCGGCGCCGGACGGTTCAGGCGGTCAGAGCAGGAAGGCAGGCGGGCCGCGCGACAGCGGCCCAACCCAGTCCAGCGAGGGCGCGGCGCCTTGCGGCGCGACGTCCGGGGCCTGGCGGTTGGGCACGAGCAGCAGCGCGGCCACCGCGGGGGGCGGCGCGGCGGCCATGGCGCCGGGGCAGCAGCAGTCGTGGTGGTGCGATTGCGGAGCGCCATCGTCCGCGGGCAGCGGGATGCGGCGGTGGCCTTGGGCGGAGCACACGTCCACGCCCGCGGCCATCGCGGTGGCCATGCGCGGCATCCACAGCGCCTGCATCAGCAGCGCCAGCACCAGCGCGGCCAGCGCAACGAGGCGCTGGGGTCGGCGATGGCGAGCAAGGCGATGCATGGGGCCGGATTCTAGAAAGGCGCGCGGCCCTTTCGGCCCAACGACGTCCAGCCGCACGGGCCGGCGTGCAACAGACTTGACATTGCTCAGGCCGTCGTACGGGGCACCAGGCGCTCGCCGAAATACCTGGACTGGTTCAAGGCGCGCCGGCGCGGCGGCGCGTCAAGCCAGCCGCCAGAGCTGGCCGTGGGCAGGTGCGGCCGGCCACTCATGGGCAGCGGCGGGCGGCGCGGAGCGGGTGGTGGCCCACTGGCGGGCCAGCATCCAGCCGCCATGGGTGACGAGCAGCCGCGGCGCGTCATCCACCGGCCAGGCCGCGGCGCGCGCCAGCATGTCCAGCAGCGATTCGCCGCCGCCGGGGCGCGCCGTTGCAAAGGCGTCGCACCAAGCATCGACTTCGGCGTGGGCAATGTGCGTCCAGGGCCGGCCGTCCCAGGCGCCGAAGTCCAGCTCCAGCAGCGCGGCATCCCTGCGGTGCTGCCAACCCCAGCGGCGCAGCCAGCGGCCCACATCCGCGCAGCGGCGCAGCGGCGAGGTCCAGACCACGCGCGGCAGCCCGTGGCGGCGCGCCGCCTGGCGTATGCGGTGGGCCAGCCGCTTGGCGCGGCGCGGGTCCACGCGCAGATCGGTGCGGCCTATGCAGCGGCCGGCCGCGCCTTGCGCGCGCGGGTGGCGCCAGGCCCACAGGGGCGGATTCATGGGCGTTTCGGCGGCGGGGGCGTCAACCATGCGTGCCTCCGATGAGCACCGCCACCCAGGCCAGCAGCGCGGCCAATTCCGAGAACTGTTGTGCCGCGCCCAGCGTGTCGCCGGTGAAACCGCCCAGGCGGCGGCGCAGCCAGCGCACCATCCACCACACCACCGCGCCCATGGCCGCCAGGGCCCAGGGCAGGGCGGCCACGGCCGGTGCGCCGCCCAGCGCCGCCGCGGCCAGCGTGGCGAGCAACAGCCAGCCCAGGGCCACGGCCACGCCCGTGGGCTCTATGTGCAGCGCCAGCGGCTTGGCTTTGGCGTGGTCCGGGTCGCCGCCGTAGGGCAGCGCCCGCATGAGCAGCACCGGCGCGCAGCGCGAGGCGCCATGGCCCCAGGCCAGGGCCAGCGCGGCCACCAGCGGCGAGCGCGCGGCCAGGGCCGCCAGCGCCGCAGCCTTCAAGCCCAACACCAGCACCAGGCCCAGTGCGCCGTAGCTGCCCAGGCGCGAGTCCTTCATGATTTCCAGCGCCCGCTGGCGCGAGACGGCGCCGCCCAAGCCGTCGCAGGTGTCGGCCAGTCCGTCCTCATGGAACCCGCCGGTGAGCCAGACGGTGGCTGCGATGCTCAACCCCGCCGCAATGGCCGGCGGCCACAGTGACGAGGCCGCCAGCAGCACGGCAGCACCCACGGCGCCCACGACCAGGCCCACGGCCGGAAAGTGCCGCGAACAGGCCTGCAGCCATGCCGGCTCGAACCCGATGCGCTGCGGTATGGGCACGCGCGTGAAGAACTGCAGCGCGATGAGGAAGAGGCGGATTTCGTGGAACAGCCGGTGGATCATCGGGCCCGGTCGCTCAAGCCTCGGCCCCGCGGCTCACGCCCGCGGATTCAAAGCTCGCCATCTCGTTGAGGATGCGGCAGGCCGACTCCAGCAGCGGCCAGGCCAGCGCGGCGCCCGAGCCCTCGCCCAGGCGCAGGCCCAGGTCCAGCAGCGGCTCCACGCCCAAGTGCTCCAGCAGCAGCGGATGGCCCCCTTCCTGCGAGCGGTGCGCGAACACGCAGCGCTGCAGCACGGCCGGCTGCAGCGCGTGCGCCACCAGCACGGCGCTGCAGACGATGAAACCATCCACCACGATGACGCGGCGCTCCTCGGCGGCTTGCAGCACGGCGCCCACCATCATGGCGATCTCGAAGCCGCCCAACGCCGCCAGCGCCTGCAGCGGCTCGACGGCGCCGGCATGGCGCTGCAGCACGGCCGAGAGCACGCGCACCTTGTGGGCCAGGCCCGCGTCGTCCAGCCCCGTGCCGCGGCCGGTGCAGCGCTCGATGGGCAGGCCCGCCAGGCGCGACAGCAGCAGCGCCGCGCTGGAGGTGTTGCCAATGCCCATCTCGCCCAACAGCAGCGCGTTGCCCGGCAGGCCGCGCACCACGTCGCGCCCGGCTTCCACCGCCGTGGCGCACTGGTCGGCCGTCATGGCCGGCGCCTGCGACGCGTCGGCCGTGCCCGGCGCGATCTTGCGCAGCAGCAGGCCCGCTTGCGGCGCGAAGTCGCAGCGCACGCCCGCGTCCACCACCGTGAGCGACAAGCCGTGCTGGCGTGCCAGCACGCTGACCGCGGCGCCGCCAGCGAGAAAATTCATGACCATTTGCCAGGTCACGTCCGCCGGGTAGGCCGACACGCCTTGCGCCGTGAGGCCGTGGTCGCCGGCGAACACCACCATCTGCGGCTGCTCCAGCCGCGGGTGCTCCGTGCCCAGCACCTGGGCTATCTGCAGCGCCAGCGCTTCCAGCCGGCCCAGCGCGCCCAGCGGTTTCGTCTTGCCGTCCATTCGCCGGCGCAAGGCGGCGTCCAGTTCCGGCTGGTCCAGGGGGGCGATGGTGGGCAGGCTGCTCATGGTCTGGTGTCCCGGTCGGGGGTGCCGGGGTGGTTGCTTTGTCTATGAATTGTCGCGGAGCGCGGAGCGTGCAAGGCGGCGGTGCCCTCAGGCGCTGTCGCGCCATGCCTGCAGCAGCGCCTGCTGCGCCGGCGGCGGTTGCACGCTCAGCCGCACCCAGCCCGGCAGGCCGAAGGACGTGGCGTCGCGCAGCTTGATGCCGCGCTCGCGCAAGGCGCGCAGCCGCGCCGGCAAGCCGCTGTCGCAGGGGCGCGCCAGCCAGAAGGGCGTGACGGAAGGCTGCTGCACCCAGCCCAGCGACTGCAGCGCCGCGCGCTGCTGGCGCTTCCAGGCGCGCAGCCGGCTGCAGGCAGCCTGCACGCCCTGCTGCGTGGCCGGCAGCGTCCAGGCCTCCAGCAGCGCCACGCCCTCGGCCGACAGCACCCAGCCCGGCGCCAGCGACAGCAGCGTGGCGCGCAAGGCGTCGTCATCGGCCGGTGCGATCACCCAGCCCGCGCGCACGCCCGTGAGGCCCAGCGACTTGTTGGGCGAGAAGCACTGCCAGGCCGACTCGGCCACGGCCGGCGGCACCGGGCAGCGGCCTTCCAGACGCAGCGGCGCGTAGGCGCGGTCCAGCGCCAGCACGTGGCCGCGGCCGGCCAGCGCGGCCAGCGCCGGCCAGAAGGGTGCTCCCAGGCTTTCGCCGGTGGGGTTGCAGGGTTCGCACAGCCACACCAGTGCCGGCGCGGCGCCGTGCGTCGTCAAGCCGTCCAACAGGGCTTCGCCGCTCGCGTAGGGGCGCACGCTCAGGCCCAGGGCTTGGGCGGCGGCGCGGTAGTCGCCATAGCCGGGCTGCGGCACCCACGCCTGCTGGACGCCCCGCAGCCGTGCGGCCAGCGTCAGACGGCGTATGGCCTCGCTGCTGCCGGCCGTGGGCAGCACGCGGCCGGGTGCCACGCCATGAAAGGCGCCCAACAACTCGCGCAGCGCGGCATAGGCGGGGTCGGGGTAGTGGCGCCGGTCGGCCTGCAGGAGCGCGCGCCGCACCGGCGCCGGGGCCTCCAGCGGGCAGGCGTTGGTGGAGAAGTCGAACTCGATCGGCGGGCCACCGTCGGGGCCGCCGTGCTCGACGTGAACCGGCGCGGCGTCTTGGGTCGCGGGCAAGTCCATCAGCCTGTCCATGCCAGGCCTCCACACAGCCGCCAGGCGGCCAGGTCGGCCGCGCCGCACAACAGCGCGGCCAGCAGCACGGCGCGGCCGCACCAGGGCAGCGCGCGGTGCAGGTCGGCGCTGCCCGGCAGCCGTCCGCCCGCGTTGAGCGCGTACACGCCGGGCTTGGACAGCCGCGCACCCAGCAGCAGCGCTACCGCCCCCATGGGCCAGCCGCCGTTGGGCGAGGGCGTCACGCGGGCTTCGCGCGATAGCCCCGCGGGCCAGCGCCCGGCCGCGGCGCACAGCAGCAGCGCGGTCAGCCGCGCCGGCAGCCACGAGAGCGCATCGTCCGCATGCGCGGCCCATTTGCCCGCCCATTCCCAGCGCCCGCGGTAGCCCCACATGGCGTCGGCCGTGTTGGCGAAGCGGTACAGCGCCGCGCCGGGCAGCCCCGCCACGGCGAACCAGCACAGCGGCGCGACCACCGAGTCGTTGAGGTTCTCGGCCAGGGTTTCAATCGCCGCTTCGCGCACCTCGTGCGCTTGCAGCCTGGACGTGTCGCGGCTCACCAGCCGCGCCAATTGCTGCCGGCCCTCCGGCAGCGAGCGCGCCAGCGCCGCCTCCACGCCGCGCACCTCGTCGCGCAACATGCGCCAGGCCAGCAGCGGTTTCAGCAGCAAGCCCAGCAGCGGCGCCGCGGCCCACCAGGGCAGCGACAGCAGCCAGCGCTGCAGCCCCCAGGCCAGCGCGGCCACCGCGCCCGCGCCCAACAGCCAGGCCAGTGCGCCGCACGTAAAAGCCCAGGCGGGTTGGAGGCGCAACAGCCGCGGCCCAAGGGCGCCCAGGTAATGGCCCATGCCCACGACGGGATGCAGCCGCGCCGGCGGTTCGCCCAGGGCGCGATCCAGCACCAGCGCCACGGCGCCGGCCAGTGCAAGCGACGCCATCAGTCCTCTATGCCCCGCTGCGCGGGCACGCCGGCCTTGAAGTGATGTTTCACCAGCGTCATCTCGGTGACGGTGTCGGCCAGCTCGATGAGCTCGGCCGGCGCGCCGCGGCCGGTGAGCACCACCGTGACGTGCGGCGGGCGCTCGCGCAGTGCCTGCAGCACCTGTTCCAGCGACAGCCAGCCGTAGCGCAGCGGGTACATCACCTCGTCCAGCACCACCATGAAGTGCTCGCCGGCGCGGATCATGGCCTCGGCTCTGGCCCACCCCGCGCGGGCCAGCTCGGCGGAATGGTCCAGGTCGCGGCTCTTCCAGCTGAAGCCGTCGCCCAGGCCCTCTATGGGCACGCCCAACTGCTCGAACACGCGGTGCTCGCCGAAGCGCGCGCTGGGCACCTTCATGAACTGGAACACGTGCACCCGCTTGCCGCGCCCATGCGCGCGCAGCGCCAGGCCGAAGGCGGCGGTGCTCTTGCCCTTGCCGTCGCCGGTGTGGACCATGACCAGCCCGCGGCGCTCGCCCTCGGGGCGCTCGTAGCGTGCGGCGGTGGGGGGGGCTTCTATGTCCATGCCAACTTCTTTCGCTCTTGCGGACGGCCGCGCTCAGCTTTGCGGCCAGCCGTCCGTGTGTATGAATTCTTCCAGCGGCCTCACCTTGCGCCAGCCTTCGGCCTGCAGCATGGGCTCGTCGTAGAAATGGTCCACCGGCCCCAGGCACAGCAGCGCCATGGGGCGCGCGCCCTGCGGCAGGCGCAGCAGCCCGGCCAGCGCCTCGGGGTCGAACAGCGACACCCAGCCCATGCCCAGGTTCTCCGCGCGCGAGGCCAGCCACAGGTTCTCGATGGCGCAGGCCAGCGAGCACAGCGCCATTTCCTGCGGCAGCGTGCGGCGGCCGAACACCGTGCCGTCGTCCGGCGCCAGCACCGCCACCAGCAGCTCGGCGCACTCGCGCACGCCTTCGACCTTGAGCCGCAGGAAGTCCGTGCCGCGCTCGCCCAGGGCCTGGGCCGTGGCGTGGCGCTCGGCCTCCACCAGCCCGGCGATGTCGCGGCGCAGCGCGGCGTCGGCGATGCGTATGAAATGCCAGGGCTGCATCAGCCCCACCGAAGGCCCCTGGTGCGCCGCCTGCAGCAACCGGCGCAGCACGGCGGGCTCCACCGTGCGGCCCGGCAGGAAGTGGCGCATGTCGCGCCGGGCCGCGATGACGCGGTAGAGCGCCTCGCGCTCGGTGTCGTTGAAATGGGTGTTCATCGTGGTCCTCGCCTCCTCCAGGCCCTGCATCGTGCCGCGTGCGCGCGGCCAGGCCGCGATACCGCAGCGCCTTGCTGGCGCAGGGTTTGCGAGCATGGCCGCTCTGGCGGCCGGCGGGCTGAGGGCGCTCAAGCTCACCCCTCAAAAACCGACCTTGAGCGTGAGCCGCAGCGTGCGCGGCTCCGCCGGGTGGACGTGGCGCGCATCCGTCACGGGCAGCGCTTCGCCGGGCGCGTGGGACTCGTAGGCGTACTCGATGTCGTTGACCTTGCGGTTGAACAGGTTGAAGACGTCCAGGGTGATCTCGCTGTCGCGGCCCAGGCGGCGGGCCAGGCGCAGGTTGGTGGTGAGCGAGGGGCGGGAGCGCACGCTGTCGTCCTCGACCAGCGCGGCGCTGCCCAGGTAGCGCCACTGCAGGCTGGCCGACCAGGGCCCAAGCTCGCGCAGCGTGAGAGCCACCGAGGCGATGCGGTTGACGGCATTGGGCACCTGGTCGCCCTCGGGGGCGTGCGTGGCAAAGCGCGCCTGCGACCAGGCCAGGTCCGCGTCCACCAGCAGCCAGGGCAGGGGGATGTAGCGGTTGTTCCACTCCACGCCGTGGCGCCGGCTGGGCCGGTTGGGCTCGGTGCCGCCGGCATCGCCCACGTAGACCAGCTCCGAGTCGAAATCCAGCTTCCACAGCGCCAGCGAGCTTTGCAGGCCGGGCATCAGCTCGCTGCGCGCGCCCAGCTCCATGCCGCGCGCGGCCACCAGCCCCGGCACGGGCGCCGCGGCGTCGGTGGCACCGCGCGCGTCGTTGCTGTGGAAACCCCGGCCGGCGTTGAAGAAGAACTCCGTGCGTTGCCACGGGCCCAGGACCAGCGACAGCTTGGGCGACCACAGGTGCGCCGACGCGGCGCCGGAGTTGGCGGTGCCGCTGACGTTGTCCACGTCGAAGCGGGCCTGGTCCGCGCGCAGTCCCGCGATGGTGCGCAGCCAGGGCGTGACTTCCACCGAGGTCTGGCCGTAGAGGCCCCACTGCGTCTGGCGCACGCGGTCCTCGCGCACCGTGGCCGTGAGCTGGCGCTGCGCGCTGTCGAACAGGCCCACGCGTATGCGGTCGTGGCGCAACTGCCATCCCACCTCGCTGCGCGCGGGCAGGGCGCCGAGCGCATGGTTCACGGCGTGGCTGGCGCTCAGGCCGTAGACCTGGCGCCGGTCCCGTTGGGCGATCTGGTCGCCCTGGTCCGGCCGCTCCAGCGCGAAGGTGTGGTTGGAGAAGAGCTGCAGCCGGTAGTCCAGCGCGTAGGCCGCCACCTGGGTGGCGCTGCCGTCGTCGCCGCGCGCGTGCCATTCGCCGGACAGGCTGCTGCGCCGGGTGTTGCCGCCGTCGCTGGGGTCCAGCGAATCGAAGCGGCCGAAGGGCCGGCCCAGGTAGCTGCCCGCGTCTATGAGGCGTTGCGGCACCTGGTTGGTGGCGGTCCAGTGCGCGTCGTAGTGCATCACGCTGGCGCTGAAGCCGCGTGCCGCGCTGCCGCCGCTGAGCGTGAGCACGCCGTTGGCCTTGTGCTGGCCTTCAGGCACGGTCCACGGCCCGTCGTTGCGCTGCAGCTCCACGGCGCCCAGCAGCGACAGGCCGGGTTGCACCTCGGTTGAGCCTGCACCCAGGGCGCGGCGGTAGCCGCGCTGGCCTATGGTCAGCGTGGCCTGCGGCCCGTCCAGCTTGCGCACGTAGCGGATGTCGGCGGAGCCGGCCGCGGAGAAGTCGCCCGCCTGCGCGAAGTACGGCCCCTTGCGGTACTCGATGCGATCGACCAGCTCGGGGATGAGGAAATTCAGGTCCGCGTAGCCCTGGCTGTGGCCGTGCGTGGGCATGTTCACCGGCAGCCCGTTGACGGTGGTGGCGAAGTCGGTGCCGTGGTCGAGGTTGAAGCCGCGCAGGAAGTACTGGTTGGCCTTGCCGTCGCCGGAGTGCTGCGTGACGATCATGCCGGGCACGAACTCCAGCACTTCGCCGGGGCGCAGCCCGGGGCGGCTCTTGAGCAGCTCGGCGCGTATCACGCCTTGCGAGGCGGCGTCGGACGCGCCGACGGCGTTGTCGTAATGGCGTGCGGTGACCTTGATGGCGGGCACCACGGACGCGTCCGGTTCCACGCTGACGGCGCCGGCCGGCGACGGGGAATCAGGGCTGGCCAGCCCGCTGGCGGGGGTGGCGTGGGCGGTTTGCGCCGGGGCCGGCGTCCACGCGGCCAGGCAGGCGCAGGCGAGTGCCGAAAGGGGCCAGCGGGCGCGATGCGGGCGCCTCGGGTCCAGGAATGAGGTCATGGAAGAGCAGGAACAGGCTGCCGGATGCCGCCTCCCCGCGGCTTCCTGGCCATACGCCGCGCGCCAGGCGCGGCTCCCTGTTGGCCGGTATCCGGGCTGGCGGCGCGTCCGGGAGACCCTTCCCGGAAGCCACAGGCTTCCAGTGGGCGAGGACCCGAATGGGGCTTTTGGTCGAAGCCCCGGCCGTTGACCGTTGCGGGGGCAGCTCAGGCTGGAGCGCACGCGGCGCGGCGGCTCTTCCTGATTCCCGTTTAACCGGACCGGCGGAACGCCGGTCCGAGCACCAACGGGAAGGATTTTACTATCCACGGATGCCTTTTTCGCACAAAGTTGCCAGTGCATCCAATGGCCGTGTACTCTGGCGAGACGCCGTGCGTCTTCAGGCCCCCGGCCCCTGGTGGAACACGAGGTCCTCGACCACCTCGCCGCCGCACAGGTGCTGCTCGATGATGCGGTCCATGTTGGCCGGCGTGACGTTGTAGTACCAGGTGCCATCCGGCTGCACGCACATCACCGGCCCGCCCTTGCAGGCCGCAAAGCAGCTCACGCGGCTGCGCTTGACGCGCAAATCGCCCTGGTCCAGCCCGGCGGCCTTGAATTTCTCACTCAGGCTGTCGAACAGGGCCTGCGACTCGCCTTGCTGCGTGCAGCGCGGGCCGGTGCAGATCAGCAGGTGGCGGCGGTAGGTGCCGATCTTGGGTTTCACCACCTCGGCGGCGGGCGCGGTGGCGGCGGTGTCTTGATCCAGGCTCATGGGCTCAACCCTCGCTTTCAGCAACGCTTTCACCCGCAGGCGCCTCTTCCACCGGCTCGGCCAGCGTGGCGGCGATGTACTCCACCGGCAGCCGGTGCAGCCGGGCCAGGTCGGCCACGGTGTGCCCCTGGGCCTGCTGGGCCTGCAGCGTTTCCAGCCAGCCCAGCAGGCCCGTGCTCAGCGAGCGCCCGGCCTTCTCGCCCTCGCGGGTCTCGAAGCCCTGTTCCACGTCGTACTTGTTGGCGTAGCCGCGCGGCGTGACCATCAGCCCGTGGCTGATGAAAGTGGCGCTGTTGCCTATGAGCACGGTGCTGAGCATGCCGATGTCGCACTCGGCCATCTTGTCCAGCGTGGTGAACTCGATGTGCTGGCGCCGCCGGTAGGCGCTCTTGACCACGGCCACCGGCGTGTCGGGGCGGCGGTGGCGCAGGAACAGGCGCTGCGCCTCCACGATCTGGCGCGTGCGCCGGCCGCTCTTGGGGTTGTAGAGCGCCACCACGAAGTCGGCATAGGCCACGGCGTCCAGGCGGCGGGCGATCACGGGCCAGGGCGTGAGCAAGTCGCTCAGCGAGATGGCGCAGAAGTCGTGCGTCAGCGGCGCGCCCACCAGCGCGGCGCAGGCGTTGAGCGCCGAGGCGCCGGGAATGATTTCGAGCTGCACCGGGTCGTCCGGCGTCCAGCCGGCCTGGAACAGCACCTCGTAGGTCGGCCCGGCCATGCCGTAGACGCCCGCGTCGCCGGAGGAGATGAGCGCCACCTTCTTGCCCGCGCGCGCGGCCTCCAGCGCGTGGACGGCGCGGTCCAGCTCTTCCGTCATGCCCTTGCGCACGACTTCCTTGCCTTCGAGCAGGTCGGCCACCAGCTTGATGTAGGTGACGTAGCCCACCACCACGTCGGCCTCGGCGATGGCCGCGCGCGCGCGCTGCGTCATGTGCTCCACGCTGCCCGGGCCTATGCCCACCAGCATGATCTTGCCCGCGGGCGCGGCGGCAGGGGCTTCGCCGACGGCGCCGGCGGTGTCGATTGAGGTCATGGCTGTTCCATCCTTGATGCGATGCGCGCCACCGACACGGTGGCGTTGCGGCCGTGCGGGCCGCGGTGCTTGTGTTTCTCGACCAGCAGGGCCTGCATGCCGGCACCGGCGGCCAGCAGCGCCGCCGCCTCGCTCACCGAGGGCGTGCCGGTATAGCGGCGCACCGTCTCCGACGGGTTGGGCACGGGCACCGCCGCCAGCTCGGCCGGCGTGTGGAAGCGCAGCGTCCAGCCGTGCTTGCGGGCCAGGGCGAGCAGGCCGGCCTCGTCGGCCTTGAGGTCTATGCTGGCGGCGGCGGCCACGTCGGCCCAGTCGGCGCCTATGGAGGCCAGCGCCTGCGACACGGCCTCTTCTATCGTCTCCATGGGCGTGCCGCGGTCGCAGCCCAGGCCCAAGGCCACGGGGCCCGTCATGCCGCCGCGCCTTGCAGCGGCGGGCGGTACACCACCAGCCGCTCCTGCAGTTGCGCCCACAACGCGGCGGGCACCTCGCGCTGCGTCACCCACAGCACGGCGGCGAAGCGCGAGAGGTCCACGTCCTCTAAGCGGTTGAAGCGGTGGATGCTGGCGGGCAGCGGCGTGGGCCGCGTCCACCAGTGCGGGCTGCCCGCCTCCTGGACGAAAGCGATGGGCTCGCCGTTGACCACGTGGGCCGACACGCGCGTGACGTTGAGCTTGGGCGCCTCCACGCGCCAGCCCAGCTCGCGGCCCAGGATGTCCACGGGAATGGTTTTACCAACGTCCGAGGCCGTGGTGACCACCGCCGTGGCGCCCAGCAGCGCGGCCACTTCCTCGGCGCAGGCGTTGGCGCCGCCGACGTGGCCGGAGAGCACGGGGATGACGAAGCGGCCCGCGTCGTCCACCACCGTGACGCCCGGGTCCTCGTCCTTGGATTTCAGGTGCGGCGCGATCAGCCGCACCACCGCGCCCAGCGACACGAAGAACACGAGCTGGTCGTAGCCCTCGAAGAGGGCCGCGATCTCGTCGCGCAGCGCGCCCGCGTAGGCGCGCACGGGGTTGGCCAGGCCGGCAAAGGCGGGCGCGAACTTCTCGCTGCACACCACGTGGGCCAGCGGCAGCCGGGCGGCGAGGTCGGCCGCCTGCTGCGCGCCGTGCTTGGTGATGGCGACGATGGCCAGGCGCGGATCGGTACTGCTCATTCTTCGGTGCTTTCGGTGATGGCGGGTTCGAGAGCGGGGCTGCTCTTCTTGAGGCAGCCGCGCACGCGTTCGCCGCGCACGCGGTGCGGGTGGTGCACCAGCATCAGCGACAGGTAGCTCACCTTCTGGCCGCGCAGCGCCAGCAGCGTTTCGCCGCGGAAGACGCGCTCGTCCGGCGCGCCGCAGCGCTCGATGAAGGCGGCGCCGGCCAGCAGGTCTCGGCGCTGCAGCCAGTCCAGCAGCTCGTCCATGAGCGGCTTGACCTTCATGAGCACCAGCGTGTCGAAGTCCTGCAGCAGCCGGTCCACGGCCGCGATGCCGTAGGCGGCGGGGACGATGGCGACGGTGTCGTCCTGCTCGGCGAGCGGCCGGCCCAGCGTGGCCGCCGACGCCGTGAAGGCGTTGACGCCGGCGAGGGTGTGCACCTCCACGCCCGGCTCCAGCGAGCGCACCGTGCGCGCGAGGTGGCCGAAGGTGGCGTAGGTGCTGGCGTCGCCTTCCACCAGGAACAGCACGTCCTGCCCGGCGCGCAGGGCAGGCAGCACGGCCTCGGCCGCGCGATGCCAGCTGCGCACGAGCTTTTCCTCGTCGTGCGTCATGGGGAAGAGCAGCGCCAGATGGCCTTGCGGCGCCTCCAGCCCGGCGCGCTGGACGATGTCGAAGGCGTAGCTGGGCGTCTTGGTGCTGCGCGTGGGGTAGGTCCACAGCGCGTCGCGGCGCTGCAGTTGCGCCCAGGCGGCGCGGGTGATGAGGCCCGGGTCGCCCGGGCCCAGGCTCACGCCCATGAGGCGGCCCAGCGGCGCCGTGTGCAGTGCTTCGGTCATGCGGCGTCTCCGCGTTGTGCGCACACGATCCACACCGGGTTCTCGGCCGCCATGCGGTGCATGTGCAGGATGGGCTTGCTGCGCGAGGCCTGCAGCATCACCACGTCCCAGGCGGCCCCGGCGGCGCGCAGCGCCTCGGTGGCGGTGGCCAGGTTTTCCAGGGTCACGAAGTTCATCACCAGCGTGCCGCCCGGTTTCAGGCGGCGCAGGCACAGCGCGATGAGCTCGGTGAGCTCGCCGCCGGAGCCGCCGATGAAGACGGCATCGGGGTCGAGCCAGCCGTCCAGATGCTCGGGCGCCTTGCCGTGCACCAGCGTGTGGTTGGACAGCCTGAAGGCCTCGCGGTTGCGCCCGGCAATGGCGAAGTCCTCGGCGTTCTTTTCAATCGCGTAGACGTGGCCGGCGGGGCACAGCCGTGCCGCCTCCAGGCCCACGGAGCCGGAGCCCGCGCCTATGTCCCAGACGATGCTATCCTCGCGCAACTGCAGCCGTGCCAGCGACACGGCGCGCACCTCGTGCTTGGTGATCAGGCCTTTATCTGGCTGGCGTTGCTGGAAGCTCGCGTCCGGCAGGCCGAAGCGCACGGCAGGCGCGGCGCGCCCGGTGCGCCACAGCAGCAGCACGTTGGGGTCGGCAAAGCGGTGGTTCGCTGCCTCCGCAACGCTCATGCCCGTGACGATGCGCTCGCCCGGCTGCAGCAGCCGCTCCGCCACGGCCAACTGAAAGTCGTCTTGCAACCCTTCGGCCAGCAACAGCCGCGCCACGCGGTCCGGCGTGTTGTCGGGGCTGGTGAGCACGGCCAGGCGGTCGTGGCGGCGCAGCGCCTGAGTCAATGCGTACAGGCCGTGGCGTGGGTCGGCGCCCGTGAACCATTCGCCGGCGTCCTTGGCGTGGATGCTGGCGATCTTGAGGTCCTGCCACACCAGGCCGACGCGGGCGCAGGCGAGCTGGATGGTGGACAGGTTGGGCAACACCTCGATGGCCTCCAGGCACAGCCGCATGGCCAGGTAGCCGGCGATGCCGTGGCACAGCGGGTCGCCCGTGGCCAGCACCACGCAGCGCTGACCGGCGGCCTGCGCTGCGCGCACGTCCTCCACCACGGCCGACAGCGCGCTCAGCTCGCGGCGCTCGGCCTCGGGGTTGAGGCGCGCTTCCAGCAGCGCCAGGGTGCGCCGCGCGCCAATCACCACGTCGGCCTGCGCCAGCGCCTGGAGCGCCACGGCGTTGAGGCTGGCCGCGCCGTCGTCCAGCACGCCGACGATGCGGCAGCGCGGCGGACGGTTTTTCACTTCATCCAGCATGGGACGATGCCTCCGCAATCTTCTTCCCGTCGAAATCGCACACCAGCACGTCCAGCCGGAAGCGGCCGGGGTAGCGCTGCATCACGGTGTCCACCACGGCCCGCGCCAGCGCGGTGTGGAAGGCTTCCAGGAGCCCAAGCGCCTGCATGCGCTCGGCCGCGAAGCGGGCCGTTTCGGCGGCGGCAATGGCGGCGCACTCCTGGGCAGGCGCCCCTATGCCCGCGGCCAGGCGGGCCAGCAACGCGGTGTCCACCTCCGCGCGGTTGGCGTGGGTGATGGTCTCGCCCTGGGCGATCTTGGTGAGCTTGCCCACCATGCCGCCGATGACCACGCGCGGCAGCTGAGCCTTCTGCGCCGCGTCCAGCGCGTAGCGCAGGAAGTCGCCCATCTGCACGAAGCAGGCTTCCGGCAACTGCGGCAACTGCTCCATGGCGAACTTCTCGGTGCGCCCGCCCGTGGTCAGCACCACGGCGCCGGCACCGGTGGTGGCCGCCACCTCCACGCCCTGGACCACGCTGGCGCGGTAGGCCGCCGTGCTGTAGGGCTTGACGATGCCCGTGGTGCCCAGGATGGAGATGCCGCCCAGGATGCCCAGGCGGGCGTTGAGCGTCTTCCTGGCCATCTCCACGCCCTGCGGCACGGAGATGGTCACGCGCAGCCCGTCGCGCGCCAGCAGCGCGGCGCCGGCTTCGCGCACGTTGTCCTCGATGTTCTGGCGCGGCACGGGGTTGATGGCCGGGCCACCCACTTCCAGGCCCAGGCCCGGCATGGTCACCGTGCCCACGCCAAAGCCGCCGCGCAGCTCGAAGCGGCCGGCCTGGCCAGGCAGCCGCTGCACGTCGGCGGTGAGGTGGGCGCCGTCGGTGCAGTCCGGGTCGTCGCCCGCGAACTTCACGACCATGGCGTGGGCGCTGTCGCCGTCGCAGCGGCCGTCGTGCACGGCAAAGCGCACGCGCTGCCCGTTGGGCAGCAGCGATTCCATCTCCGCCGGCACTTCGCCGGTGGCCAGGCCTTCCACCGCGGCGCGCGCGGCGGCGGCCGAGCAGGCGCCGGTGGTGAAGCCGGTGCGAGTGCCGCGCTTGACGGTCTTTTCCATCATGGCCGTGCTCTCCTGCGCGCGCCCGTGCCCGTCAGGCCACTTGGGCCGTTCGGGCCGTTTGGGCCGCGCGCTGGCGCGCCTCGGCCAGGGCCAGCAGCGCGTGTATGGCGGCCACCACCAGCGTGGAGCCACCCTTGCGGCCGCGAATCACGATCCAGGGCACGTCCTGCAGCGTGGCCATCAGGTCCTTGGACTCGGCCGCGGAGACGAAACCCACCGGCATGCCCACCACCAGCGCCGGGCGCTGCCCTTCCTCGCGGATCAGGCGCACCAGCTCGATCAGCGCCGTGGGCGCGTTGCCTATGCCCACGATGGCGCCCTGCAGCAGCCCCAGGCGCGCGGCCTTGCGCATGGCCTGCACGGCGCGCGTGGTGTCCTGCGCCTTGGCGGCATCGATCACGTCCGGGTCGCTGATGAACTGGTGCGTGCGCACCCCGAAGTGGGCCAGGCGGGGTTGCGACAGGCCGGAGCAGATCATCTCCACGTCGGCCACCAGCGGTGCGCCGCCGCGCAGCAGGGCCTGGATGCCGGCCTCCACCGCGCCGGGATGGAAGTCGGTGAGGCCGTTGAACTCGAAGTCCGCGTTGGCGTGGATCATGCGGCGCACGATGGGCCATTGCTCGGCCGCATAGGCGTGCGGCCCCGCTTCGGCGTCGATGATGGCGAAGCTGTCGTGCTCTATGGCCTGCCCGGCGCGCGTGAGCTGCTCGGTGACGGTGTTGACCGTGCTCATGCCGGCACCCCGGCGTGCCCGTGGTGGTGATCGTGGTCATGCGCGTGGCCGTGCACATGGACGACCTGCTCATGCGCCTGGGGGTGCGCATGCGCGTGCGCCTCGGCCGGCTGCGGCGCATGCGTGTGCTCGTGCGAGTGGCCGTGGCCCAGGTCGTGGGCGACTTCGCGGTAGCGGCAGCCGTCGCAGGCGAGCTTCGCCTGCGGCGTGCCGTTGCGCAGGTCGGCCACGCGCTGCTCCAGCAACTCGAAAATCTCTTTCTCGAAGCCGAAGTGCTCCGAGCACGCGAAGCGCAGCTGCGGGTACTGCGCGCGCAGGTGCTCCACCTGGCGGTGGATGCGCTGCATCAGCGTGCCGGTGTAGAGGTAGTAGGGCAGCACCACGATCTGGCGCATGCCCAGCAGCGCCTGGCGCTGCACCACGCGCTCCAGGCGCGGCCAGGTGATGCCGGTGAAGGCCAGATCTATCAACTCGTGGTCGCCTTCCTCCATCAGCCAGCGCGCCATCTTGGCCATGTCGCCGTTGGCCGCGCGGTCGGAGGAGCCCCGTCCCAGCACGATCACGCCGGTGGTGGTCGGGTCGGGCATGTCCAGCGCCGACATGGCCTTGCGCAGCCGGCGCTTGAGGATGGCAAGAATCGGGTCGCAGGCCGTGAGGTGCGGGCCGTAGAGGAACTCCACGCCGGGGCAGTGCTCGCGGGCGTGCTCTATGGCCTCGGGAATCTCCATCTTCACGTGCCCGGCGGCATTGAGGATGAGCGGCAGCACCAGCACACGCGACGATCCTTTCGCCGCGGCCAGCAGGCCGTCGTGCAGCGAGGGCGGGGCGAACTCGATGAAGCAGACTTCGATGCGCCAGCCGGGCTGGCGCGCGCGCCAGAGCTCCACGAACTCGCGGATCTCCTGGTTGCCGCTGTCTTCGCGCGAGCCGTGGCCCACGAGCAGGATGGTGTCGGTCATGGGGCCTCCGGGGCCGGTGCGGCGGGCTCGGTGGCGCGCCGGAAACGATGGGTGAAACTGGGGTCGTACAGGCGCGAGCGCGTGAGCTCAGGCCACTGCCGCGAGCCCAGCGTGGGGCTGGCGATGACCATGGCCTGGCTGACGATGCCGGCGTCGCGGCACAGTTGCTTGATGGTGGCCAGCGTGCCGCGGACGATGCGCTCCTCGCCCGGCCAGCTCGCCTTGTGCACCACCAGCACCGGCGCGTCCTCGCTCCAGCCCGCGGCGCGCAGCCCGGCTTCGACCTTGTGCAGCAGCGTGATGGACAGGAAAATGCACAGCGTGCAGCGGTGCGCGGCCAGCTCGCGCAGCGACTCGCCCGCGGGCATGGGCGTGCGCCCCTCCACGCGGGTGAAGATGGTGGTCTGCGTGACCTCCGGCAGCGTGAAGGTCTCCACGGCCGCGGCCGCCGAGGCCATGGCCGAGGACACGCCCGGCACCACCGCCACCGGGATGCCCGCCGCGTCCAGCGGCTGCACCATCTCGATGAGCGTGCCGTACAGCGCCGGGTCGCCGGTCTGCAGCCGCACCACCGTCTGGTGGCGGGCGGCGCGCTCGATAAGCCACGCCGCCATCTGCTCCATCGTCATGTCCTTGCTGTCGGCGATCTCGCAACCGGCCGGTGCCCAGCGCGTGGCGGCCTCGTTGACGAGGGAACCGGCGAACAGGATGGCGCCGGCGCGCTCGATGAGCGAGCGGCCCTTGACGGTGATGAGCTCGGGGTCGCCGGGGCCGGCACCCACGAACCAGACGGTGCCGGGCAGGGTCGCTGCGTTCATGGCCATGGGATCAGGCGGCGGCCGTCAGGCGCTCGTCCAGGCAGGCGCGGGCCCAGGCCTGCTCGCGCACGGTGGCGGCCAGGCGCACCAGGCCGAACGTGAACACCGGCTCCAGCGCGGCCACGCTCACGTAGGAGGCGGCGAACATCGCCCAGTCGGAGAGCGCCGTGGCCTGTTCGCCCAGGGCCAGCCAGAAGCCCACCATCAGCGTCACGCCGGCGTAGTAGGCGGCGTCCAGGCGCACGATGCGGCCCAGGCGCTGCGCGGCGGCGCTGCCCATGGTGTGGTGCACCACCATCAGCGGGACGATCAGCGACAGGGCGTTGACGGCCAGGTGCACGAGGTCCTGCGGCTCGAACAGCAGGCCCTGCAGCAGCAGTCCGGCGGCAAAGCCGAAGAGCGTGGGCAGGTAGCCCAGCAGCAAGTACATGGGCATGGCGCCGATGAGGTGCAGCTCCGACGGGCCGGCCTTCATGTGAAAGCTTTGCATCAGCACCGAGAAGAACACCGCGGCCAGCGCCGTGCGCAGCCACAGCGCGGGCTTCTTGAGCAGCGCGGGGGCATGGGCCGCCAGCACCGCCACGGCGGCGGCATTGGCGAACATGAGCTTGCCTTGGGCCAGCAGGCCGGGTTCTATGTGCATGGGTTTTCCTCTCTGTGATGGGGACGGTGGCGGCTCAGGCGCCCAACACCCGGGCCACCGCGCCGGGGTTGGAAGGGAAGTAGGCGTGGAAGTAGCTGGCCGTGAGCCGGCCCACGCGGTACACGGCTTCAGCGGCGCGTCCGCCAGTGGGCGAGACGCCGCGCACCAGCGGCGCCAGCGGCGTTTCCAGCGTCGAGTAATGGAAGCTGTGCCCGCGCAACTCGCCCTCGGGCATGGCCACCGACTGCATGCCCAGCGCCTGCAGCCGCGGCTTCATGACGGCTTCGCCAGGCAGCAGGCCGGCCATGGCGTGGCGCTGGCCCTGGGCGTCGGTCAGCGCGTCGGTGAGCACCAGCATGCCGCCGCACTCGGCCAGCATGGGCTTCTGCGCCGCTTGATGCGTGCGCAACGCCTGCATGAAGCCGGACCGCTGCGACAGCGCCGCCGCATGCAGCTCCGGGTAGCCGCCGGGCAGCCACAGCGCGTCGCAGTCCGGCACCGCGTCGCCGGCCAGGGGAGAGAAAAAGGCCAGCGCCGCGCCCAGCGCGCGCAGGGTGTCCAGGTTGGCGGGGTAGATAAAGCTGAACGCCTCGTCGCGCGCGATGGCGATGCGGTGCCCGCGCAGCAGCGGCGGCACGGGTTCTTCCGGCTCGGCCTCGAAGCGCACCGGCGCCGCGCTGAAACCGGCGCCGCCGGCCGCGGCCCAGGCGTCGGCCCAGCGCTCCAGGCGGGCATCCAGGTCCGGCAGCTCGGCCGCCTGCACCAGGCCCAGGTGGCGCTCCGGCAGGGCCAGCGCCTCGTCCCGGGGCAGGGCGGCCAGCAGCGGCAAGTGGGCGGGCAGCGACTCGCGCAGCATGTCCGCGTGACGCGCGCCGCCAATGGCGTTGGCGATGACGCCCGCCATGCGCATGTCCGCACGGTAAGTCGCCAGGCCGTGGGCCAGCGCGCCAAAGGTCTGCGCCATGGCGCCGGCCTTGATGACGGCCACCACCGGCAAGCCGAAGGCCGCGGCCAGGTCGGCGCTGCTGGGCGTGCCGTCGTACAGGCCCATCACGCCCTCGACCAGGATCAGGTCCGCCTCGCGCGCCGCCGCATGCAGCAGCGCGCGGCAGTGCGCCAGCCCGCCCATGAACAGGTCGAGCTGCTGCACCGGGTGGCCGCTGGCGCGCTCCAGCAGCATGGGGTCTATGAAGTCGGGGCCGGTCTTGAAGACGCGCACGCGCTTGCCTTGGCGCACGGCATGGCGCGCGATGGCCGCGGTGACGCTGGTCTTGCCCTGGCCCGACGCCGGGGCGCCCAGCAGCAGCGCCGGGCACATGGCGTGGCGGGATGCGGAGGCGGGCGCCGCGCAAGGATCACCCAGGGTTGCGTGCGAAACGCCATCTGCGCCCAAGGGGCACGACGAGAGGGACATGGAACCGCGAAGGCTTGACGCCAGGTCCCGCTTCCCCGCAGGCCCCGAGCTCATATGCCGCGCCTGCTTGCGGCAGGGGCGGCGCCTTGTTGGCCGGTATCCGGGCTGGCGGCGCGACCGGCGGACCCTTCCCAGAAGACGACGTCCTCCAGTGGGCGAGAGCCGGTTGAGGTGTGTGGACACCTCGGCCGTTGACCGTTGCGGGGGCAGCTCAGGCTGGGGTGCCGCGAAGCGGCGGCCCTTCCTGATTCCCGTTTAACCGGGTCGGCAGAGCGCCGACCCGAGCACCAACGACGCGCATTCTAATGACAAGCGTGGCGTGTTCCTCACCCCAGCGGTGCCCGGATGTGAGCTGCGTCAGGGCGCGCCCGGGCCAGCGGCTAAAATTGGGCGTTTGTTGGTGCCTGTTGGCGGCCCGCCGGCCGCGGCGGTTCAACGGGAATCAGGAAGGGCGCGCCGCCGGCCTGGAAGGCCGTGGTTGTGCCCTCAACCTGGGCTGCCCCCGCAACGGTCAGCGGACGCAGGGCGGGGCGGCTGCCCTGTCCCTGCGCCCCGGCATCGGCCACTGGGCCCTTTCTTGCTTGGACGGCACGTGCCGCGGGCCTGGGAAGGCCGCAGGGCCTGCCGCTGCCGGCCCGGATACCGGCCAACAAGGGGACGCGGCGCGTTGGTGCGCCGTGCCGTTTGAAGTTCGTTGCCGCGGGGAAGCGGTGGCGCATGCCTTGCCGTCAAAGTTTTTCATGACCCTTTCCCGCCACAGCAGTGCCCTCCCCCCGGCGGGTCGCCATGAGCTCATCCTGGGCGGCGCCAAGAGCGGCAAGTCGCGCACGGCCGAGCTGCGCGCCGCCGCCTGGCTGGCCGCCGCGCCGGGCCGCGAGGCCACGCTCATCGCCACGGCGCTGGCGGGCGACGAGGAAATGGCCGAGCGCATACGCCGCCACCAGGCCGAGCGTGCCGCGCGCGTGGACGCGCTGCGCACCGTCGAGGCGCCGCTGGACCTGCCCGGCGCCTTGCGCATCCATGCCCACCCCGAGCGGCTGCTGGTGGTGGACTGCCTCACGCTCTGGCTCACCCAATGCCTGCTGCCGCCCGCGGGCGACGGCCTGGACAAGGCCGGCTGGGCTGCATGTGAAGCCCAGTTGCTGGCCGCCTTGCGCGACAGCGCGTCGCCCGTGGTGCTGGTGTCCAACGAAATCGGCTTGGGCGTGATGCCCATGTCGCGCGAGGCCCGCGCCTGCGTCGATGCGCTGGGCCTGCTGCACCAGCGCGTGGCCGCGCTGTGCGAGCGCGTCACGTTGATGGTGGCGAGCTGCGAGCTGCGGGTGAAGGGCGCCCAATGAACGCCGCCCAAATGAAACCCGCCTCGATGCGGCGCGCCGTGCTGGCCGCCCTGGCGGCGCTCACCCTGGCGCTGCCCGCCTTCGGCCAGTCTTTTGCGCTGCGCGACGACCGCGGGGTGCAGCTGCACTTTGCCGCGCCGCCGCAGCGCATCGTCACGCTGCTGCCCTCGCTTACCGAAAGCATTTGGGCCCTGGGCGGCGGCGCCCGCCTGGTGGGCGTGGACCGCTACTCCAACTGGCCCCGCGACGTCGAGAAGCTGCCGCACCTGGGCGGGCTGGAGGACGCGCAGATCGAAGCCATCGTGGTGCTCAAGCCGGACGTGGTGCTGGCCTCCACCTCCGCGCGCGCGCTGGACCGGCTGGAGGCGCTGGGCGTGCGCGTGCTGCGCCTGCGCTCGGAAAGCCATGCCGACGTGCGCCGCACCCTGGAGCTGCTGGCCCGGCTGCTGGGCACGCCCGCCGAGGGCGAGCAACTGTGGGCGCGGCTGGAACGCGAGATGGACGCCGCCGCGGCCCGCGTGCCGGCGTCCCTGCGCGGCCAGCGCGTCTACTTCGAGGTGGAAGGTGGCCCCTACACCGCGGGCACCGCCTCCTTCATCGGCCAGACGCTGGCGCGGCTGGGCGTGGGCAACATCGTCCCGGCGGACATGGGCCCCTTTCCCAAGCTCAACCCGGAATTCGTCGTCCGCGCCCAACCCGCCGTGGTGATGGGCGTGCCGCGGGAGATGGCCGGCCTGGCCCAGCGTCCGGGCTGGGGCATGCTGGCCGCGCTGCGCGAAGGCCGCGTCTGCGGCTTCGACACCGCGCAGTACGACGTGCTCATCCGCCCCGGCCCCCGCTTGGGCGAGGCCGCCGGCCTGCTGGCCGACTGCCTGGCGCGCGTTGGGCGCAAGTGACCATGGCCGTGTTCAACCTCAAGGCCCGGCCCGCCCAGCCCGCACCGGACGACGCCGCGCGGCGCCGCCGCGGCCTGGCCTGCGCGCTGGCGCTGCTGCTGGTGCTGGGCCTGCTCGCGGGCCTGGCCAGCGGCAGCGACGGCTTCTCGCCCGGCGCCCTGTTCGAAGACCTGGCCGGCGGCCAGGCCGCGCTGATCGTGGGCGAGATCCGCCTGCCCCGCACCGTGGGCGCCGCCCTCGTGGGCGCACTGCTCGGTTTGGGTGGGGCCCTCGCGCAGGGGCTGTTCCGCAACCCGCTGGCCGATCCCTATCTGTTGGGCTCCTCGGCCGGCGCCGGCCTGAGCGTGGTAGCTGTGCTGGCCGCCGCCTCCGTGGGCGGCGCCAGCGTGAGCATGGCCACCGTCGCCTGGCTGGAGCGCGTGGGCATGGTGGTGGCCGCCTTCGTGGGCGCGCTGGGGGGCGCGGCGCTCACGCTGTCGCTGGCGCGCGGCGCGCTGCACACCACGCGGCTGCTGTTGGGCGGCGTGGTCGTGTCGGTGCTGTTGGGCGCGGGCACCGACTTGCTCACCGTGATCAGCCCCGAGGCGCTGCGCGGCAGGCAGGCCTTCATCCTGGGCAGCACCAGTTTCCTGAGCCTGTCGTCCCTGCCGGTGCTGGGCCTGGGCCTGGCGCTGCTGCTGGCCATCGCGCTGCGCCGGGCGCGGGCGCTGGATGCGCTCACCTTGGGCGAGGACAGCGCCGCCAGCCTGGGGCTGGACCTGGCGCGCGTGCGCCTGGTGATGGTGGCGGTGATGAGCCTGGGCACGGCGCTGGCGGTATCGCAGGCCGGGCTGGTGGCCTTCGTCGGCCTGGTGGCGCCGCACCTGGTGCGCCGCCACGCGCCGGGGGCGCACCGCTGGATGCTGGCGGCCAGCGCCGCCATGGGCGCGGTGCTGCTGCTGCTGGCCGACGTCATCGCCCGCGCCGCCATCGCGCCGGAAGAGCTGCCCGTGGGCGTGGTCACCGCCGTGTTGGGCGGCCTCTACCTCTTTGCGCTGCTGCGCCGCCGGGGGCTGTCGTGACGGTGCTGATGCAAGTCAGCGGCCTGTCCGTGGCGCTGGGCGGGCGCCCCGTGCTGGACGGCGTGGACTTGTCCGTGCTGCCGGGCTGGACGGCCATCGTGGGGCCCAACGGCGCGGGCAAGTCCACGCTGCTGCGCACCTTGGCCGGCCTGCAGGTGCCGCAGGCCGGCACGGTGGAGTTGCAGGGCCGCAGCGTGCACCGCATGCACGTGGTGGAGCGGGCGCGGCACCTGGCCTGGCTGGCGCAGCAGGGCCATACCACGGGCGAGCTGACCGTGCGCGAGACGGTGGGGCTGGGCCGCATCGCGCAATTGGGCCTGCTGGGCACGCCCGGGCCGGCCGATGCCGCCGTGGTGGCGCAGGCCATGGCGCTGACCGAGTGCGCCGAGTGGGCGCAGCGGCGGCTGCAGCAGCTCTCCGGCGGCGAGCGCCAGCGCGTGCTGCTGGCGCGTGCCCTGGCCACCGAGGCGCCGCTGCTGCTGCTGGACGAGCCCACCACGCACCTGGACGCGCCGCACCAGGTGGCGCTGGCGCGGCTGTTCGACCACCTGGCGCGCGACAGCGTGCAGCCGCGCAGCATCGTCACGGTGCTCCACGACCTGCCCATCGCGCTGCGCGCCGACCGCGTGATCGTCCTGGCCGCCGGCCGCGTCGTCACCCAGGGCGCGCCGTTCGAGGCCGGCGTGCGGCGCGCGCTGGAAGAGGTCTTCCAGGGCGCCATACGCATAGAAGTGGACGCGCGCGGACGCTCGCGGGTGGAGCTGGCGCTGGACGAGCCGCAGGCCTGAAGCCAATTCGTTCTCCACACTGAAACGACCTCGTCACACCCGCGCAGGCGGGTGTCCACGAGTACTGGGCAGCCTCCCGGCGTGCGTGGATGCCCGCCTTCGCGGGCATGACGGGAAAAATTCCAGCTTCGAACGAGAAATCGAATGAAGCGCCGCCGCGCTTGCTGAAAGCTCAGGCGCCGCGCGGCGCGGCGCCGTCCTGCGCCTTGCCGCGCCCCGTGCGCGCCTGCAGCTCGTCGATGCGCTGCGAGGCCTGCGCCTTGGTCAGCGTTTCGTCGAAGGGCTCCTTGGCCTCCTCGCTCAGCGTCTTCAGGTAGGACTTCTGCGCCCCCGTCATCGGCTCGTCGCCGGTGACCCAGTCCTGCGGGTCCTTTTGCATGTTGCTGTCGTCGGCTTCGCTCTGGACGTGCTTGTCGGTCATGGACATCTCCTGATGGCTGGATGGATGTCCAGTAGTCGGCAAGCAGCGTGCCGCTTCAAGGGCTCAGCGCCTAGCCGCCAGCGCGTTGTCCGCCGCGGGGAGCCAGCGCCCCTGGTCGCGCAGCCGAGCGCCGTCGAATCGCAGCCAGCTCTGCGCGCCGTAGTGGCGCAGCC